>NZ_JBGSUU010000035.1:0-2707 GCF_041753295.1 Geminocystis sp. | reverse complement strand
CAAAGATGATTTTGCTTTCCTTTTTTAATTCCATTTTTGTGAATATGTTTAGACCCGCACTCTGGACATTGTATCATTTTTTTATTTTTGATAATTTGACCCCTTTATCTAAAAATCATACCTTAATTCAGCAACGCCAGTTTTATGTATCAGGTTTCGGGTTTTATGTAGAAGATATAAATACAAAAAATATTGAATAAAAATATCTAAAACTGCACTTTTTGAGCTTTTAGTCTTTTTTAAATATTTATTTTAATACTTTTCTTCCTATACACAAAACCCTAAACATAGTAAAAAAAATCTTAATTCAATAATGCTTAATTATTTTTGCCAAACAGTTTTGATATTGACAAATTCGTGCATTCCCTCTATACTTAATTCTCTACCATAACCTGATTGTTTAGTACCACCAAAGGGTAAACGAGGATCAGATTTGACTAAACCGTTAATAAAGACTGAACCTGATTCTATATCCCTTACGGCAATTTCGATATTATCTTCATTTTTAGTCCAAATTGACGCACCTAAACCAAAAATGGTACTATTAGCTAAGTCTATGGCTTCTTTAAGGTTATTTACTCTAAATAATAGAGCCACTGGTCCAAAAAATTCTTCTCTCATCCCGGGAGAATTAACAGGAATATCCGTTAAAATTGTGGGGGGGTAAAAATTACCTTTACTTTCAATAATTTCTCCGCCAATCAAAACTTTTGCACCCATTTCAACGGTTTTATTAACTTGATTAGTAATATCTTTAAGAATATTAGGGGTTGCTAAAGGACCTATATCGGTGTTAGGGTTAAGAGGATCTCCTAAAGTGAGATTGCGATATTTTTCTAGTAATAATTCCTGAAATTTATCAGCGATGTTGTGGTGTAAAATAAATCTTTTAGCAGCGATACAAGTTTGACCATTATTAGATAATCTAGCATTAACGGCTACTTGGGCAGCTTCCTCTATATTAGCATCATCTAAAACAATAAAAGGATCACTGCCACCTAATTCTAGCACAGATTTTTTTAACTCTTGTCCAGCGATAGAAGCGACACTTTTCCCCGCTAATTCGCTACCTGTAAGGGTAACAGCTTTAACTCTAGTATCTCTTAAAACTTTTTCCACTTGAGAGGATTCTATGAGTAAAGTTTGAAACACTCCTTCAGGAAAACCCGCAGATAATAAAATAGATTCGATGGCTAAAGCGCATTGAGGCACATTGGAAGCGTGTTTAAGTAATCCAACATTACCAGCCATTAAAGCTGGAGAAAGAAAACGGAATACTTGCCAAAAAGGAAAATTCCAAGGCATCACCGCTAAAATTATTCCTAAAGGTTGATAGGTAACATAACTTTTAGTTGCATCTGTATCGGTATATTTGGGAGTGAGAAATTTTTGAGCATTTTCAGCATAAAAACGACAAACAGAAGCACATTTATTAATTTCTGTCATAGCCTGTTTAATGGGTTTCCCCATTTCTATCGTCATTAACTGAGCATATTTTTCTTGATTTTCTTCTAAAATTACCGCCGCTTTGAGTAACTTTTCTCCCCTAAACTCTAAGGATGTGAGACGATAATCTTGAAACTCATTCACTCCTAAACTTAGTTTATTCTCTATTTCTTGACTGGTTAAAGGTGTAAAGGTTTGTAAAATCTCTCCGTTAAGAGGGTTTATTGTCGCAATAGTCATTTTTATTTTTGTTTTAATAATATTTAATTATAACAAGGATTAAGGTTATAGCCGTAACTACAAACTACTCTAATTATTATTTTTGACATTAATAGAAAATGATAATTCCAACTCTTTTAATCTTCTCTTCGCTTACTCTTGATAATCTTGAATAATTTTGAGGATTTGTTCGTTACTGAGGTTAATTTGTTCGGATTTTGTATAAATACTTAATAAAATAATACCCTCTGTTGTTTTTAGATAATAAATAAGACGGTATCCACCACTTTTTCCTTTCTTAATATCACTATTTTTAACTCTTGCTTTAAAAACTTGATAATCAATACCAGTAATTCTATCTCCTAATAATTCACCTGTTTCTAGTTTATAAATTATGGGTTTTATATCTTCACTAATATGACGATATTTTTTTTTAAGATTCCGTAAATTCTTTTGAAAAGTAAGAGTAGCTTCTACTTTTATGAAAGGATTATTATTCATTTTCCAATTCTTCCCACATTTGACTAACTGGAATCGTTTTTCCTGTCATGGCTTCATACCAAGAAGTCTGAAAATTGGCAATAATATCATTATCATTTTGTTTCTTTTCAATTTCAGAGTTATATTTATATTTCAAATACTCAGCATAATTTAATAATTCTTTCTGTAAAAACAAGGGCATTTCTTCTATGGTTGCTAAAATTTCTGTTGTAATTTCCATTTTATTAATCTCATTTTTTTTACAAAAGTAAGTTTTATCCTATTTTAACTAAAATATTATTTATCCCCTAATATCATCTTTTATTATAAGTTCGTAGTCTGCTCTTTAGAGCTTAAATAACGACTAAAGTCGTCACTACAAACTAACCTAATATCATCTTTTCTACTTGGCTTTTTGCTTCCAGGGTGTTTTCAAAGTCGGGGCAAAATTAAAAAAAAGATGGACTTTTTGGTTATACAATCGACCATGTCCATCTTATTTTTTGTTTATTTAAAATAAGTTATGAACATTTTATTTCAGGTTTTTCGCTTTGTCAAAGAT
>NZ_JBGSUU010000034.1:0-25037 GCF_041753295.1 Geminocystis sp. | reverse complement strand
GATGATTTTGCTTTCCTTTTTTAATTCCATTTTTGTGAATATGTTTAGACCCGCACTCTGGACATTGTATCATTTTTTTATTTTTGATAATTTGACCCCTTTATCTAAAAATCATACCTTAATTCAGCAACGCCGGATTTTTGAAATAACTTCTGTTGGCAAGTGAGCAGGAATAGCATTAGTGGCTTGTGATTGAATATATTTTTGTTTGCTTTTGAGAACATAAAATAAAAATTTATTATTCAAAATCCCAGATGGTTTTATGCAATAACACACATCATTTGCCCAAAATTTTTCTGTAATAAAATTAACAAAGCCTGCAGTTCCATATTTTACTATAGTGATTGTATTAGCACTTTGATTACTTTTTTCAAAATATCCCATTGGTGTAACTCCACCACTATAAACAGGATATTTTTTTTCTAAAGCTAGTTCATTCTTTGTTACTCGTTGACCCCTTCTAATGATAGTACAATCCCCCAGAGCCTTCCATTCCACCGTAACATCTTGAAGTAAATTATTAATCTGGTTCATAGTTAAAGCTCCTCAGTTTTGAATTGACTATAGCCCTCATAGTAATAACTGACATCAATCCCCTTCATAAAAATAACACGGTCGTTAATCTTATCAGTGAGAGCTTGTTGTAGTAAAACTTTGATTTCAACGTCTTTAACTACACTGCGTTGCATTGCAGAAAGATACTCCTCTTTATCCACCAAATTCCAGTCAATAACCTGTTTTATTGCTGTTTTCAGCATGACATCTAGCCAAATACGGGAAGCACGTCCGTTACCCTCACGGAATGGGTGGGCGATATTCATTTCTACATATTTCTCAATAATTTCATCAAAACTATCCTGAGCCATTGCGTCAATATGCTTGAGGGATTGTTCTAAATACATTAACGGAGCAAAACGAAAATTACCCTTAGCAATATTCACCTTACGGATTTTTCCAGCAAAGTCATAAATATCGCCAAATAAATAGCCATGAATGAAAGCAAGTCCTGCAAATGTGCCAACCTCTACCTTAGTAATATCCCCAGAGTCAAATAGTTGTTTAGCCTTTTGTTTACTGATTTTTTCCTCAGCCTTTGCCAATTCAACTTGATTAGTGATGTTTAATTTATTGGTTAATATCATAATGTGTCCCCCTATCCCTCAATCTCTGCAACAATATCATCAATCTGACTACGTAACTGGTCAATTCTAGCAACAGTGGTTTTTAGTTTAGCATTGAGCTTAGTAATATCAATTACCTCACGAGTGTCTTCAGCTTCCACATAAGAACTTACCGATAAATTATAGTCATTGTCAGAAATCGCCTTGTACGCCACAGATTTAGCAAAATATTCTATATTAGCTTTAGTGTCAAACACTTGCATAATTTGCTCAATGTGTTCATCAGTGAGAATATTATTATTAGTCTCCTTCTTAAACAAACTACTAGCATCAATGAACTGAGTCTTATTATCGGTTTTATGTTTAGACAGTACCAAAATATTAACAGCGATGGAAGTACCAAAAAAGAGGTTGGGTGCTAAGGAAATAACTGTTTCAATATAATTATTATCTACTAAATACTTGCGTATTTTCTGCTCTGCACCACTACGATAAAAGATACCCGGAAAGCAAACAATCGCCGCACGTCCTTTACTAGATAAATAACTGAGGGCATGGAGTACAAAAGCAAAGTCAGCCTTAGATTTAGGAGCTAATACCCCTGCTGGAGCAAAACGTTCATCATTGATTAAGGTGGGGTCATCTGTACCAATCCATTTGACTGAATAAGGGGGATTAGAAACAATAGCATCAAAGGGTTTTTCATCCCTAAAATGTGGCTCTAATAGGGTGTTACCTAGTGCTATATTAAACTTATCGTAGTTGATGTTATGCAAAAACATATTCATCCTAGCGAGGTTGTAGGTAGTGTGGTTTATTTCCTGACCAAAAAAGCCCTCCTCGATGATATGAGCGTCAAAGTGCTTCTTAGCCTGTAATAATAATGAACCTGAACCTGCGGCGGGGTCATAAATTTTATTAACCGTTGTTTGCTGGTGCATTGCCAGTTGAGCAATGAGTTTAGAGACACTTTGAGGTGTGAAAAATTCTCCTCCTGATTTCCCAGCATTGGCAGCGTAATTGGAAATTAAGAACTCGTAGGCATCGCCAAACAAATCAATTTGGTTTTCCTGAAACTCCCTAAAACTAAGTCCTGCAACCCCTTTTAGTACGGCAGTTAGACGGGTATTCTTATCAACAACGGTATTGCCTAGACGATTACTGGTAGTATCAAAGTCTGCAAACAAGCCTTTTATATCATGTTCTGAGGGGTAGCCATTAGCTGAAGTTTCAATGGCAGAGAAGATGTTGGCTAAGTCAGTGTTGAGGTTAGGGTTTTGGTGGGCGTTAGTGGCAACATTTACAAAAAGTTGACTGGGATAGATAAAGTAACCTTTAGTTTTGATGGCATCGTCTTTGATGTCGGTGGTGATGACATCATCAGTCAGTTGGGCATAGTTGACGCTTTCGTCTCCCCCCTCAATGTAATTAGCAAAGTTTTCGCTAATAAACCGATAAAATAAAGTACCTAAAACATACTGTTTAAAATCCCAACCATCCACAGAACCACGCACATCGTTGGCAATCTGCCAAATCTGGCGTTGTAACTCGGCTCGTTGTTGGATGCTTGTCATGATGAATTTTTTGTTTATATCTATTACTGTGTGCAATTTATCATATCAGTGATTGAGCCTGAAGTAATCCCTTAAATTTAGTGGGCATTGTCCCACACTACAACTTAGTAATGAAACTTGCAAGATATAATCACAATTTTTGATAAATTAGACGATGTTCTTGATTAATTCGTCGAAACCACAGTCCAGATAAATTATGTTTTAATGCCTCTGGTTTTCCTAAATCTGAAAATGGATCTCGCTGAATATCTTTGAATTAGAGTTACAATTTTACTATAAATTTTTTTGTCTTCCAAAACCTATTAGTTAAATTCATCAAAACTTCGAGTTATAAATGTAACTTTTTTCTAAATTATGCCTAAAATTCCTTTATTAACTATTCCAAAAAAATATCGATCTCAGTCAAGAGATACCAGTATAGAAGTTGATTTTTTACAATGTTCTATATGGAAACAAATGCCTTTAATTAAAAAAGTTGAATTAACCGTTAGCATTACTCAAGGTTGTCGTCAATTAACTTTACAAGGAATCAAAAATAAATATCCCCAATTTACTCCTCAAGAACAAAAATTATTCTATACAAAAATTATTTTGGGAGAGGAAATAAGTAGTTTAATTATTGATAGAAAAAAAGATGAAAATATTATGATTGGTAATCCCATAGAATTGGCTTTATTAATAGCAGAAATATTAGAAAGTTTAGATATAGTTTATTTTGTGGAAGGTTCGGTGGCGAGTTCTTTATGGGGTGAAAGTCGTGCTACTTTAGATCTTGATTTAGTAGCTGATTTAAAAGTAGAAAAAATTGATAATTTTATTGCTAAAGTTGACCCTTTATTTTATCTTAGTGAAGAAGCAGTTAAACAGGCTATTATTAATAAATCTTGTTTTAATCTAATTCATTTTTTTACCAGTGAAAAAATTGATATTTTTATCCCGAATCAAAGCTCTTTAATTCAAACGGAAATAGAAAGAAGAACTTTACAAACAGTAACAGAAAATGGTAGTTATTTATATTTAGCAACTCCAGAAGATATTATTCTACAAAAATTAATTTGGTATCGTGATGGGAATAAAATTTCTGAGCGTCAATGGCGAGATGTTTTAGGGGTTTTAAAAGTGCAATCAACAGACTTAGATTTTAATTATTTAAAGTATTGGGCAGAATTAGAAAATTTATCAGATTTGTTAAATCAAGCCCTATTAGAATCTGGTTTATAGTTATGTTTTTATGATAAATTATTAAGTTATCTCCTGTTTTATTGAGATAAAAATTGTAAGTTACAAACCTATTATTACCAAATTAATTCTAAATATAACATAAAGTTTACTAAAATATTTCCCCCTGATCAACTATGGCGATCGCACAGCAGCATATTATGATTGTCATTACTTTTGTAAAAAACTTGATAACACTTTTACTTAATTCAAATTATAATTAGTTATAAAAATAATTAAAAAAAGTTAGTTAAAGACATGAAATCAAGGACAAGGGTAAATTCATAACTCCTCTGTCCTAACTCCTAATTTATGCAGGATAAATACGCAGACGACGATTTGGCTCGTCACCAAAACTATCTGAACGTAATCGATAATGTTCGATTAATTCATGTTGCATTTTTCTTACTTTTGAATTTCTCGGTAATAACTCCACAGGTTGCCCTTGGGGTATGACAATTTGCTCAACGGCTAATCTTGCTTCTTCTAAAGCCTCGATTTCATCATCATTTCCTGCTTTACTAAACAACCGTAAATCTTCAGCTTCATTAGTTTCAGGGTTGTCCATATTGACTAACTGTCGTAAAGTGCGAGTTATTTGTGGAATACTATTAGATTTGATACTATGTATGGGTACTTGACGATCTTTTGCTAATTGCATCAATTTTGAGTGATGTTTAACTTGCGATCGCAAAGCCAAAACCGCATCAGCATCATCCAAATCTTTAGTTAAAACAATAGGCATTCTTAACACCCCAATTACTTGCTCTAACTGAGTTCTACCGATACCATAAGGATAAACATAAATAGGGAAATCTTCCCCATTAGGTCCTGGAATGCGGACTTTTTCAGTTATTTCCTCTGACTGATACCAAGATTGATCTAACATTTCCTCAAAATCAAGATTCGGCTGTTGATGAGTTAAAGAAAGAGGAATCATTTTTCCTGAAGCTCTTAAACCGCTAGGCTTGATGGGAATTTCTACTAAATTTTGTACCGTTGTTAAAGCCGTTTGTGGTGCTAAGGAAGGATCTCTAGTTATGGATACTTCCCCTTCATCGTTAACTTGACGTAATTGAGGAATTGGTTGTTTACCTCGTAAAAGATGATCAACGGTTTGAGCGACTTCTTCATGAATGACCCATTTTTGACGTTCCCACATTTCTACGGCAATTTGAAAAGTAGGAGGAGCTTTTCGCTCTAAAACAGTCTTTTGAGAGCCTCTGCGACGAGCTTCTTCATCTCCTAAAGTAACGGATTGAATTCCGCCGATTAAGTCGGAAAGGGTGGGATTTTTAATTAAGTTTTCGAGGTAATTACCATGGGCAGTACCAACTAATTGTACACCTCTTTCAGCAATAGTTCGGGCGGCTTGAGCTTCTAATTCTGTGCCGATTTCGTCAATAATAATCACTTCAGGCATATGATTTTCTACCGCTTCAATCATCACTTGATGTTGTAATTCAGGATGAGCTACCTGCATTCTTCTTGCTCTACCAATGGCGGGATGAGGTACATCACCATCTCCTGCAATCTCATTAGAAGTATCAATAATTACAACTCTTTTTTCTAATTCATCCGCTAAAACCCTAGCAATTTCCCTTAAAGCAGTAGTTTTACCTACTCCGGGACGACCTAATAGTAAAATAGATTGACCACTTTCAACTAATTCTCGAATCATCAAAATAGTACCAAAAACCGCTCTACCGATACGACAAGTTAAGCCGATAATATTTCCTTGACGGTTACGAATAGCACTAATACGATGTAAGGTAGATTCAATTCCAGCTCGATTATCGGCACTAAAATGACCGACTCTAGCCACACAATATTCTAAATCTTCTCTACTGATTAAGTTATCACTTAGGTAACAATTATGTCCTGAAAATCTCGCTTCAGGTTTTCTCCCTAAGTCTAAAACAATCTCAATTAAAGAACTTTTCTGAGGATGTTGTTCTACGGATTGGCGAATAGTGACAGGTAAAATTTGTAATAATTTATCGAGATCATCAGTAATCTGCATTCTATGCTGGGGCAGTTTTTCTTCCATTCTTGAATTTTATCAATTGAAGTTTAAATATAGTTTAAGCCGAGGTTTCTTCTTTTATAAAAGAGATCATTTTGTTTATCATACCTGAATTACTTAGAAACTTGAAATAAAACTTAATTTTCTGATCAAGGCAAGATTAAGAGCTTTATTTATAATTATTTCTCTTATATCCTAACTCCTCTCTCCTATTTACTAATCTCACTAAACAATTTTATAGTTCACTGAGGTATTTATAGTGTTATTTTTTTACTCTAGCTTAGAGATGTTGATTTTGATACAATGGAAGATTCAATTAACCATAACTTGACTTTCGGTCTAGCAGGTAGAAAAAATTAGTTTATATTTTATTGTTAACGAATCGAGAATCTAAATATCAATGAAGCACACTATTTCTGTATTAGTAGAAGATGAAGCTGGAGTTTTAACTAGAATTGCTGGATTATTTGCCCGTAGAGGTTTTAATATTGAAAGTTTGGCGGTAGGCCCTGCGGAACAGTTGGGTATTTCAAGAATTACAATGGTTGTACCCGATGATGACGAAACTATTGAGCAACTAATTAAGCAATTACATAAACTTATAAACGTAATTAAAATTACCGATATTACTAAAATTCCCTGTGTAGAAAGAGAATTAATGTTAGTCAAAGTCAGTACTAATTCTCAAACTAGAAGTGAAGTTTTACAAATTGTACAAATTTTTAGAGCCAGAGTAGTAGATATGTCTGAAGATAGTTTAACTTTAGAAGTCGTGGGCGATCCAGGTAAGATGGTTGCAATTATTTCTATGTTAAATAAATTTGGCATCAAAGAAATTGCCCGTACTGGAAAAATCGCTTTAGTGCGGGAATCTGGAGTTAATACAGAATATTTAAAATCCTTAGAAGTCAAAGTTTAGTTAACATTTAACAATTAACAAGATCACAAGTAATTGATAATTTTTTCATAACGATTAATTCTCTGAAAATATTTATTAATTATTGTTTATTATTAATTTTTTATTATTTTATATAAAATACCGAATTCTGAATATTCTCCATTATGTTAACCCTTTTCTTGATCGTTATGATAGTTTTATTGGGTTCAGCTTTTTGTTCTTTTGCTGAAACGGTATTATTAACTGTTTCTGATATTAAAGTTAAACAATGGGCACAATCTAAAAAAGCTAGTGCTTTAGCTTTACTAAAAATCAAGAAAAAAATGAATCGTCCTATTGCTACTGTGGTTATTTTAAATAACATTTTTAACATTGTTGGTAGCATTTTGATTGGTAGTTTAGCAACACAGGTTTTAGGTAATAACTTGTTAGGTATTTTTTCTGCATTATTAACTTTTTTAATTATTATTTTTGGGGAAATATTACCGAAAACAATTGGTCAAAGATATGCTGATAATTTTGCCATAATTTTAGCTTTACCAATCCAATTTTTAACCTTTATTTTAACTCCTTTAGTCTGGATACTAGAGAAAGTAACTGAACCTTTAACTCAAGGAAAAGTTTTACCCACTACTAACGAAATGGAGATAAAATTATTAACTAATATTGGTAGTCATGAGGGAGTAATTGAAGCCGATGAAGCAGAAATGATTACCCGAGTTTTTCACTTAAATGATCTTTCCGCAGCAGATTTAATGACTCCTAGAATTATTATTACTTACCTTAAGGGGGATACTCTTTTAAAAGACTGTCAAGATATTATTATTAAATCTGAACATAGTCGTATTTTAGTTATTCAAGACTCTATTGATGATGTTATTGGTATTGGTTTTAAAAATGAATTATTAACGGCAATTATTCAAGGAAAACAAGAAGAAAAAGTAGCTAATTTAGTTCGTAATGCTAATTTTGTTCCCGAAACAATTAAAGCGGATCATTTATTAAAACATTTCCAAGAAATTCGTCAACATTTAATGGTGGTAATTGATGAATATGGAGGAGTTTCTGGAGTTGTCACCCTTGAAGATGTTTTGGAAGTTTTGACGGGAGATATTGTTGATGAAACGGATAAAATTATTAGTTTAAGAGATATTGCTAAGAAAAAAAGAGAACGACTTTTAATCTCTAAAGGTATAGAAGAAATTGAGAATGTAAAATAAAAAATTATCAATATATAATCTTATCTACATTCCCTTTTTTATCTTTATTAAAAATTAATTATTTAAAAACTAAAATCTGATAGTTAATTAAGTTAAATTTACTAAATATTTCTAATCCTTTTGCTGTCATCCAATCATTAAAATTATCAACAATAAGTTTATTAATGACTGGATAAGTTGGCTGAACATTTTTATTAATATCAATTACTTTATCTAGTTTAAATCCTGTTTTATTTGCTATTTGTTCATATTCTTTTATCCCGATAAATTCTACTTGATTTGTAGCTTTTGAGCCATAAGTGTCGGTAATTAAACGGCTTAAAACTTGAGCTTCAAACCATGTCCAAAAGTTACTAATTGTGGGATTAATAATAAAGTCAACTACAATTAATTTTCCAGAGGATTTAAGATTTTTTCTTACTTGTTGAAAGAATATTTCTCGACTAGGAAAAGCAAAAATACACTCTAAGGCGATGGCATAGTCAAATAATTCGCTAAAATTAGGCAAATCACAAGCATTACCATTAATAAATTGAATTTGATTATGATTTTGTGGTTTAATCAATGCTGTTGCTCTTTCTACCTGTGCATTATCAATATTTACGCCAAATAATTTTAAATTACTAAAAGTATCATTGAGTAAGCTAATAGTACCGCCAAAACCGCAACCTGCATCAAGAAGCGTCACTCCATCACTAATTTGAGCTTTTTCAATGACTAATTTAGAAAGATTATTTGCCGCCACAGCAAAATCCGTTAAAGTACCAGTAGCAGTAGCAGGATTTTCCCAATAACCCCAGTGTATATGTTTTCCGAAGGCTTGTTCTAATTCTTTATCTTCGGTGAATTTGTCGATTAATGTATCAAAATAACCCATGATTGTAATTGATAATTGATAATTGATAATTGTCTATCCTTCATTGCTCATTGTCAATTAATATCCCAGCCTAAACGAGTTGGTTGTTGATAAATTTTTTTCAGGGTATTTATATCTTGAGGAGAAATGGCAGGAATTTCTTTTGTATGAGAATAATACATTACATCAGTCTTTTGTAAACTATGTCCCCAAATACCTAATGCGTGGCCTAATTCGTGGGTAATATTAGTAATTAAATAGTCAAAAGTTTGATGAGGATTAACTTCAATTGTCATTCTATGACGTAATTGACTAGGTTTAGTTTGTGTTAAGTAAAATTTAACCGTTGTGGTTGCTGCTTTTGCCCTAGGAAGGTTATATAATCCTGTCTCTGGGTTAATTTCGGCTTTAAATTCTGGATACCGACGATAAATCAAAATATCTGCATCTTCGGAAGTTTCTACGGGTATTAAAGGTATATAACTATTCCATGTGGCGATCGCCATGTTAGCAGCTTTTTGCCATTGTTGAAAATCCTTTAAACCAGCAGGAGATAAATTAGTATCAGGAGATTGTAAATAAACTTTAACAGGAAAAATTGACCAAATCAAATAACCTGCTAAATGAGGCTCAATTTCTTTAAAATAATCTTCTTTAATGTCAGAAGTCCAATTTTGCAAAGAAACAGGCAAAGGATGAACTTGTAAAGGTGGTAAATTATTATTTTCAGCCCGAACAAAATGACTGAAATTCACCACTATTAAAGTTACTAAAAATATTAACAAGATAGGGTTTAAAACAAGTTTTACTAACTTTTTAATCAGTTTCTCAACCTCCAAATTGAATATCTAAAACCTAATTCCTAAAACCTAATTAATTATTTAACCAACCAGCACTTAAAACCACCGTTAAACTAATAAAAGTTAAACTTAAAATCCATGTAACTCGATTTAGAGTTGCTTCTGCACTTTTGACACTAGAAAAAAGTTGAGCTTGTCCACCAATGCCTCCTAATCCATCACCTTTAGGAGAATGTAACAATACTAAAATTATTAATAATCCACAAGAAACAGCCCAAATAATTTGCACTAATTGATAAACAGTCATAATTGATAAAATTTAATATTTTTCATAGTCTATTATATCTAATACCTAATACCTACCCTCATCACTTATATTTTTTCAGGGAAGCCGATTTAGATTTTATTTAACATTAGGACTTATTAAACGGAAATACTCACAGGAGTACGATTTTTTTTGACTTCATATTCTGATTTTTCGATTAAAGATTCTCCTGTCATCTCTTTCGGTTTTGGTAACTGTAATATCTCAAGAATTGTGGGGGCAACATCAGCTAATTTACCATTTTCTCGTAATTTCACATTACCACCATGACCTATTATTTTACGTCCTTCACCTTCAACTAAAATAAAAGGTACTTGATTTGTGGTGTGTGCAGTCCAAGGATTTCCTTTTTCATCTTTCATATATTCTGCGTTGCCATGATCTGCGGTGATAATAGTTGTACCGCTTACTTGATTAATAGCTCTTAATAATTTACCCACACAAGTATCAACGGTTTCAATGGCTTGTTCTGCTTTATCTAATTTTCCTGTATGTCCCACCATATCAGGATTAGCATAGTTAATAACCACAAAAGAATAAATACCTTTAGTAATAGCTTTAGATGCTATATTTGTTAATTCTACTGCCGACATTGCTGGTGCTTTATCATAGGTTAAAACCATCGGACTTTGGACTAATTCTCGATCTTCTCCTTCTAATGGTTGCTCTAAACCACCGTTAAAAAAGTAGGTAACATGGGGATATTTTTCTGTTTCTGAAGTCCTAAATTGTTTTAATCCTGCATTAGCGATGACTTCACCGAGAATATTTGTTAAATGTTGAGGCTCGAAAACTACTTTAACAGGTAAATTAGGATCATATTGAGTAAAAGTAACAAAACTGAGGTTATTAATTTTTTCTCGCTCAAAACCATCAAAATCATCCATCGTAAAAGCATAACAAATTTGTCTAGCTCGATCAGGACGAAAATTATAAAAAATTACTCCATCTCCTTCTTTGATTGCACCTTCGGCAATGCGTGTCGGTTCGATAAATTCATCCGTTAGATCTTGTGCGTAAGAATCTTCCATGACTTGCACGGCATTTCTACCATCTCCCGCACCATCTATTGTATATAAATCATAAGCTCTTTTGATGCGATCCCAACGGTGATCACGATCCATAGCATAATAACGACCACAAACTGTAACAATTTTACCTAAACCATTTTTTTGGATATGTTCTTCTATAGCTTTAATATACTTAATTCCTTCGTGAGTTTTGGTATCTCTACCATCGGCGATAAAATGGACACAAACTTCCGCAACACCGTGTAATTTTGCCAAATCTAGTAAACCGATCAAATGATCTAAATGAGAATGTACACCACCATCGGAACATAACCCCATAAGATGCAATTTACCTTGAGATTGGATCACTTGATGACAGATTTCTTTTAAAACTGGTTCGGTGAAAATTGAACCATCTTCCACCGCATCAGAAATTCTTACTAATTCTTGAGGTACAACTCGTCCTGCACCTAAATTCAAATGACCTACTTCAGAGTTACCCATTTGTCCGTTAGGTAATCCTACTGCTTTACCTGATGCGTTAATGAGGGTATTAGGGTTAACTTCTAACAAACTGTCCATTACTGGAGTTTTAGCTAAGGCGATGGCATTATCTCGTTTATCTTCCCGATAACCCCAACCATCCAGAATGACTAGGACTACAGGGGAAATTGTTTTATGATTCATAATCTTTTACCTAGTATAAAATTGTAAAAATAGTTACGACAATCCGATAATAACACTGATAACTAATGACGGTGAATTGTTTTTCAATCTTGTATAAATATTCAACAGAAAGTAACAGTTAAATAGGCTTATTTGACTCTAGTTTTTATTATCACAAGAAGAAATTAAGAGAGTATCAAAAATTTGATATTAATAATATTAGGAGATTTTGGACTTAAAACAAAATTTTGTCAAGAAAAGCACAAATAATAATTATCAGAAAAACCTAGAGTTAAATTCGGCAGTGTTGACATTAGACAATGATTTCATTCCTAGAACTAGATTTTTAATAAATATATTACTCAGATCTTGCACCTCGTTTAAAAATCACTGGTGAGGGGGAGTAATGAGTAATGAGTAACGAGTAATGAGTATAAGAATTGATACTAACCATAAGAGAATTGATTTTTCCCCTTTTAACTATTAGGTATTAATGTATTGGTGCAAGATCTCAGTATTAGATATTTTAAGTACTAAGGAGAATATAAAAAAAGTATTTTGAAGGGCAAAAGTGAGGTTTCAGTTACGAATTTTGTGAAACTAGAATCCCCCATTTATACCCGTAGGTTTAGTGAGGGAGTGTCAAATCCATGAGTATTGACTAATTGTCCATTGCACATTAATGGATTAGATGGAAATTTCGCTCAATTCACGGGTAAGATGATCAAAAGGTGTATCGACAAAATCAACATTGTCCATTCCAGCTTCTAAAGCCATTTCTTTGATCATTTCTTTCATGATTTGAATACCGCGCACAGTGGGTGCAATGGGAACACAAAGAGAATTATAAGTTTCTCTTAAACCCTGTAAAACTCTTTCATCTAAAACAGTATTATCACCAGCTACTAAAGCATAACTAGCATAACGAAGATAGTAATCCATATCTCTTAAACAGGCAGAGTAACGACGAGTGGTATAAGCGTTTCCTCCTGCGCGGATTAATTCGGGTATTTCTTCAAATAATTGTCTTCCAGCATTTTTCACTAACTCAGGGGAATTAGCGTTAATGATAGAGGCAATCTGAAGTCTTTTTGTTCCTGAATTATAATAAGATTTTATGGAATCCATGGCATCACGATCTAAATAACGACCTGACACGTCATAATTTTTAATTAAATTAGTTACAGCATCTAGTAACATTTTTTTCTCCCAAACAAGATTTTTATGGATAATTTAAAGAGTTATTTTTGATTTTAATATGATCACGGAATCCTCGCCAATGGCAAAGGGATCAAGATTTAGAGTTATGGGTAGAGGTCATCACTAATTAGGGAAAACACTACTACTTTACTCTCTTAAAGAAACAGAAGGCTTCTCTATACAATAATGATTAGAAACAGCGAAACTATTATCTTATTTCTTAACGTCTTGTGATAAGAAAAGTATAAAATCTTTACATCTTTCTTAATATTATGAATATTCGGCAATTTATTAATCTATTTTCCGCTCTTTGTATGGGAGTTATCATCGCTTTTAGTGGTAGTGGTATTAACTCTTTAACTGCTCAAGCTCAAATTCCTGTTAATATTACTACGGAAAGTTTTGTTGCCCTTGCGGTAGAAAAAACAGGGGATTCTGTGGTAAGAATTGATACAGAAAAGGTCATTACTCGCTCTATTGAGCCTATGTTTGAAGATCCTTTTTTTCGTCAATTTTTTGGGGATGGGTTTCGTAATTCCATGACTCAAGAAAGGAAAGTTACGGGTTTAGGTTCTGGTTTTATTGTTGACTCACGAGGTATTATTTTAACTAACGCTCATGTGGTTAGTGATGCTGATAAAGTTACCGTTACCCTCAAAGATGGGCGTATTTTTGAAGGTGAAGTCAAAGGCACAGATGTCATTACTGATTTAGCCGTCATTAAAGTTAATTCTCAAGGGCAAAATTTACCCGTTGCCACTTTGGGTGATTCTTCTCAAGTTAAAGTAGGTGATTGGGCGATCGCCGTAGGGAATCCCCTAGGTTTAGACAATACTGTAACCCTTGGTATTATTAGTACTCTTCATCGCTCTTCTTCCGAAGTTGGTATTTTCGATAAAAGAATCGACTTTTTACAAACTGATGCGGCTATTAATCCGGGTAACTCTGGAGGGCCACTTTTGAACGCACAAGGAGAAGTTATTGGCATAAATACCGCTATTCGTGCTGATGCTATGGGTATTGGTTTTGCTATTCCTATCAATAAAGTTAAACAATTACAAACAATTTTAGCTGAGGGGAAAGAAGTTCCTCATCCTTCTATCGGCATTCAAATGGTGAAAGTTACCCCAGAATTAGCTAGAGAAAACAACCGAGATGCTAATGCTACTTTTTTAATTCCCGAAGTGGAAGGGGTTTTAGTGGTAAGAGTTTTACCTGAAACACCCGCCGAAAAAGGTGGTATTCGTAGAGCTGATGTAATCCTTAAGGTTAACAATCAAATTATTAAAGACGCAAATCAATTACAACAATTAGTGGAAAATAGCGGTATTAACCAAAGTCTCAAGTTTTCTATCCTTCGAGGTGAACAAAAATTAGACTTAAATATTACTACCGCACAACTAAGATAAATATTCTTATAAAGTTAAGTATTTATACTCTTTTTTCCCTTAAAATCACATATTGTAGCAATTATTAACAATTCTGTTTTTTAAGGGATTTTTAACCCCTATTTTCATGATTTTATCTGATAAGCGATCGCCATCGATAAAGATAAAAAGCTATATAACATAAGGATTTTAGGAAATGTATCAAAATATGTTTACATTTTTTTGCTTTTATACACAATTATATTAATTAAATAAACAAAAATTTAATAATAATAATAATCAACTTTAAGAGTCAAATAAACTAATAAAACTAACTAATACTATTTAATACTTAATTTTGCTTTGATTTACTATAAGAATTAAAATTAGTACCCCTTTTCATTTCCGAAAATTTAGTCAATAATGCGATCAGTGCAAATAAATTCAGGAATTATAAAAAAATGACTTTAACATTAGCAGTTTACGGAAAAGGCGGCATCGGCAAATCAACCACCAGTTGCAACATCTCCACAGCATTGGCAAAACGTGGTAAAAAAGTATTACAAATTGGTTGCGATCCCAAACATGATAGTACTTTCACCCTTACAGGCTTTTTAATTCCCACCATCATCGACACATTACAAGAAAAAGATTTTCATTATGAAGATATTTGGGCTGAAGATGTTATTTATAAAGGTTACGCTGGAGTTGACTGTGTAGAAGCGGGTGGCCCTCCTGCTGGTGCTGGTTGTGGTGGTTATGTGGTGGGTGAAACCGTAAAACTCCTGAAAGAGTTAAACGCCTTTGATGAATATGACGTAATTTTGTTTGACGTTTTAGGTGACGTGGTATGCGGTGGATTTGCTGCACCTCTGAATTATGCTGACTATTGTTTAATCATCACTGACAATGGTTTTGATGCCTTATTTGCTGCCAATCGTATCGCCGCATCCGTAAGAGAAAAAGCGCGTACTCATCCCCTCAAATTAGCAGGTTTAATCGGTAATCGCACCTCAAAACGTGACTTGATTGATAAATACATTTCCCATGTGGCAATGCCCGTTTTAGAAGTATTACCCCTTATCGAAGACATCCGAGTATCAAGAGTTAAGGGTAAAACCTTGTTTGAAATGGCAGAAAAAGATCCCTCTTTAGATTATGTATGTGATTATTACCTGAATATAGCTGATCAAATTTTAGCCTTACCCGAAGGAGTTGTGCCTAGTGAAGCGCTTGATCGTGAATTATTTGGATTACTTTCAGATTACTACTTAAATCCTCCTGAAGATGCACCCAAACAAGAAAGAGACGAATTAGAGTTAATGATGGTGTAATTAGTGAATAGTTAATAGTTGATAGTGAATAGTTTTTTAGTTTAATTTATATGGGAATTGTGGAAGAATTTGAAGAATTGAAACCAATAATTAAAGATAAATGGTTAGACTTTTATGAAAATAATTTATCTTTTTGTAAGAACATTAGAATTGATAATTACCAATATAAATCTGGCGGACAAAGTGCACCAGACTTATATCGTCCTAATGGTTTAATTATTCTTACTACTATTATTTTATTAGAACCTAAAATGAAAGATTATATACAACTTTTATCTATGGCAAATTCTGATACAGAAAAAATAGTTGAATTATTAAGATTAAATTTTGATCCTAAAATTGAACTCGAAAAAAGGAAAGAAGAAAAGGCAAAAAATCAATTTATTGAGCCTCCTTCACTTTTAGATGATTTTCGAAAATAAAATCTCTAAAAAATTCTCTTTTGAGATTGAGATTTAGTCGCTTTAGCTGACTTATGCTATTAGCTATGAAATTTATTTCTTAGGGAGATGAAAATACATCACAAATTAATTAATTAAACAAAATTATGAATCAATCAATTAAGAGTCAACATCATTAACCTGCCTTGCAATAAATTGACAAGGCTAATAGCATAAGTCAGCTAAAGCGACTCAGTAATTAAAGCATTGAATTTTTTTAGCAAAAATTATGGATAACCATTTAGATTTCATTACTTACAAATAAAACATAAATATAATAAATAAGAATAAAAACATGACTTTAGCAACAGAAAATCCCGTTACCCCCGAATTAAAATTTGAATGCGAAACAGGCAATTATCACACTTTTTGCCCCATTAGTTGCGTAGCTTGGTTATATCAAAAAATTGAGGATAGCTTTTTTCTCGTTATCGGCACTAAAACCTGTGGTTATTTTCTCCAAAATGCTATGGGTGTAATGATTTTCGCTGAACCTCGTTACGCTATGGCTGAATTAGAAGAAGCCGACATTTCCGCTCAACTTAACGACTATAACGAGTTAAAACGCCTTTGTGACCAAATTAAGCGCGATCGCAATCCTAGCGTTATCGTTTGGATTGGTACTTGTACCACCGAAATTATTAAAATGGATTTAGAAGGTATTGCGCCTAAATTAGAAGCCGAGTTAGGTATTCCTATTGTGGTAGCTCGTGCTAATGGTTTAGATTATGCCTTCACTCAAGGAGAAGACACGGTTTTAGCAGCTATGGCGAATCGTTGCCCAAAGGAATCGGAAGTAAAACAGGAAGCGGAAAAAACCGAGCGTAATGCTATTCAAAAATTGCTCAATTTTGGTAAAAAAGCGGAAGATACCAACAATGATGAGTATAAGTCACATCCGCCTTTAGTGTTATTTGGTTCATTACCAGATCCTGTTGTCACCAATTTAACCTTAGAATTGAAGAAACAGGGAGTAAAAATCGATGGTTGGCTACCTGCGAAACGTTACACCGAGTTACCTGTTATCGATGAAGGTTATTACGTTGCAGGGGTGAATCCCTTTTTAAGTCGCACAGCTACTACTTTAATGCGTCGTCGTAAGTGTAAATTAATTGGCGCACCCTTCCCCATTGGTCCTGATGGTACTCGTGCATGGATTGAGAAAATCTGCTCCGTGGTTGGGGTTGAGCCTCAAGGGTTAGCGGAAAGAGAAGCTCAAATCTGGGAAAATTTGCAGGATTATGTGGATATAATCAAGGGTAAGTCAGTTTTCTTCATGGGTGATAATTTACTCGAAATTTCTCTTGCTCGTTTCCTCATTCGGTGTGGTATGACAGTTAATGAGATTGGTATTCCTTACATGGATAAACGTTATCAAAAAGGTGAGTTAGATTTTCTCGCTCAAACTTGTCAAGAAATGGGTGTAGCTGTGCCTACTATCGTAGAAAAACCTGATAATTATAATCAATTGCAGAGAATCAAAGAGATTAAGCCTGATTTGGTGATAACAGGCATGGCGCACGCTAATCCGTTGGAAGCCAGAGGAATTAACACAAAATGGTCTGTGGAGTTCACTTTTGCCCAAATTCATGGTTTTACTAACGCTCGTGATATTCTTGAATTAGTAACACGTCCGTTACGCCGTAATAACAATCTAAAAGATTTAGGTTGGAGTAAATTAGTCAACGATGAAGCTAAAGCGTAAAAGTCACTAAATTGCCAATAAGTAGGTAGGCAAAATTAATTAATTGTATGTTTACTTGATCAAAGGCTCGTGGGCAAAATAACTTTTAAATTAGGAGTTAGAGGTAAATCTTCATCAAATAAGTATTTAATATTAAATTTTACAAAATTATGATGATTCTGATAAAAAAATCAGTATGATTCTAAGTAGTAAACACAATAAAAATAAATAGCGAAGGTAGCTTATGAATTTTAAAAATCTTCAATACTTGACAGTCGCAACCTTGGGATTGTTTCTAGGTGCAAATACCATTAAACCAGTTCAAGCCTTTGAAATTAACCCTCAAACCACTGAAAGTTCTTCTTCGGAATTATTATTAAGTCAATTAAGAGGACATAATACTTATATGGGACAACCCCAAATTGAATGGGGAGACAGTATGTTAGGTCGAGTAATCGGCAGAAGTGGTGGTATCATGTTTATTCGTGCCGAAGATGGCGTTGTTTTTCATGCTAATGGTGGTTTTTGCCCCGGTTCTGATGTTCTAGTCGGTAAAGCAGACAATGGACAGTATTATTTAGTCGGACAAGCTGAATCTCAATGGATCTCTCGACTACAATCAAAATATGGTTATAAGAGATTAGATGCTTCGGCTGGAGCTTTAAATGAACGTACAGCAGCTATTTGGGCATCTATGAACAGTTCTACTACCACCAGAGAAATCCCCGCTCGTCCTGTGATGCAATCAGCACCTACTTATACTCCTCAACCAGAAGTTCAAGAATATAACCAACCCATAAGAGGATTATGGTAATTTTCGGATAAAATAAAATTTAT
Source organism: Geminocystis sp. (assembly GCF_041753295.1). Lineage (NCBI taxonomy): Bacteria > Bacillati > Cyanobacteriota > Cyanophyceae > Chroococcales > Geminocystaceae > Geminocystis > Geminocystis sp. Next base: position 6,461 of record NZ_JBGSUU010000034.1, on the reverse strand, counting down.
CATCAACAAAGCTTTGAAACTGTAAAAATTTATAGTCTCTGAGCTTGTTATTCTATCGGTACATTCCCCTTAAGTGACAACAAATGAAATCCAATCCTTTTGATGGTTTTTTCCGTAAAAAACTGTTTTTTTCTCTAATTACATTAGGTTTTTGTCTAACTAATGTTTCTCCTAGTAATAGTTCTGATTCTGTACCTGATCTGAACCAAGATTTACTACAGATGGATTTACCCGCTATTCCGAAGCTAAAAAATGAAGGTGCATATTTATATTATGCCGATGAAAAGCCCAATGTTAAGTTAGTTTTACAATTAGCATCAAAACGAGTTCAGGTTTATGAAGATGATCAAGTCATCGCCACTTTTCCTGTAGCGGTGGGTAAAAAAGGCTGGGAAACTCCTCAAGGAGAATTTAAAATTATCCAAATGATCGAAAATCCTTCCTGGCAAAATCCTTGGACGGGAAAAGTAGTACCTCCGAGTCCTAATGGCCCTTTAGGAGAACGTTGGATTGGCTTTTGGAGTGATGGAAAAAACTTTATCGGTTTTCATGGCACACCGGGGGAAAATTTAATCGGTCAAGCCGTGTCTCATGGTTGTGTTAGGATGAAAAACAAAGATGTTAAACAATTATTTAATTTAGTATCTTTAGGTATTCCTGTGACGGTAGTAAATAAATAAGTATTAGGTATTAGGTTTGGGGTATTAGTAAAAAATAATTATTGCTAAAACTATTTATATATAAGGATTATAGAGTTATTAAAATTCGATTCTTTATAATTAACAGTTTTTTCATAACCTAACAACTTAAAACCTTTTATAATACTTAATCAGTCTATTATCCCTAACGTCAGATAAATAATAAGTAATAAGTAAGGCAATTATTAATTAACCAATAACCATTGACTAATTCAAATCAAGACTTTAACGAGGATAATTCTAACTGGATAGATGAGGATGATCATAATTCAATCATTAATCCAGAAAACAATAATTATTCTACCCTTAAGCAAAAATCCTATAAATTTAAACCTGCTACTATCGCTTTAGTTGAAAGTGCATTTTTAGCGAGTACAGCTAGTTTAATTTGGTTGATTGATTATTATTTTCGTTTAGGCCCTTTTTTGAAAATGTTATTTCCTTTACCTATCGCTTTAATTTACTTACGGCGAGGAAAAAGATCATCAATTATTACTACTATTGTTTGTGGTTTATTGTTAGCAATTCTAATGGGTCCTCCTCGTAGTATTGTTTATCTGATTCCTTATGGTTTAATGGGAATACAATTAGGTGCTTTATGGAAAAATAATAGTAATTGGTATTTGTCAATTTTCATGGCAAGTGTTATCGGTTGTTTCGGTTTTTTCTTCCGTTTTTGGCTATTTTCGATTCTTTTAGGGGAAGATTTATGGATTTATGTTGTTACTCAAATTGCTAGTTTAGCTGATTGGATTTTTCTTAAATTAGGTATTTTAGCCGAACCTACTCCCATGATGATCCAAATTTTAATTTTATTAGTCGTATTAGTCAATAATATTATTTATAGTTTAACGGTTCATTTGCTAGGATTATTAATGTTTGATCGTCTCAATAACCCTATTCCTCGCCCTCCCCAATGGATGAAAACTATTTTAGATTACGAATAACTTAAAATTTTAAATGGGTTTTGCCATCGTTTTTTTACTCATAAAAAATATTTGATAGCTTCCCTAAAATTCGGGCAAAATGTGTTAGAAAATGACAATAATTGATCATCCAGATATTAAAATCTATACAGAAATTGAACAAGGAAAGAAATGGCTGAATCAATATAGAGGTTGTTTGCCTATTTTTACCTGCACTTTAGGCTTTACTGCTACTGCTTTATTAGAGGGTATTTCTACCGCAGGAGCTACATCCGAATCTCGCCGTTATACAGCTTTAGCCGATGGAGAATTTTTGGTTAATGGTATTCAAAAAAATCCGACTTTTCCTTTACCGTCTTTAACGGTGGGTATTTCTCCTACTTTTATCAGTCGTGCCGTTGTAGAAAAATTTAATCTACCTCTTTATCTTTTTAATGCAGGATTATTACAAAAACCCTCGGTGAAAAATATTGATTTACAAGGAAAACCTGCTAATTGTGTTTCTAGTGGAAAAGCCTTACCTTTAGAGGTAGTAAAGCATTTATATCAACAAGGTTTATATTGGGGAGAAATTTTAGCCAAAGAGGCAAAGTCTAGTTATCTCATTTTAAGTGAATGTGTCGTGGGAGGTACAACTACGGCGTTAGCAGTATTAACAGCGTTAGGAATTGATAGTAGAGGAAAAGTTAATAGTAGTCATCCCATCTGTAATCATCAACAAAAATGGGATTTAGTGCAAGAAGGATTAAAAAAAGCAGGTTTAAATAATGAAAATAACCTGATAAACCCTCTACAAATTATAGCCGCCGTGGGAGATCCTATGCAAATTGTGGTAGCAGGAATAGCGTTAAGTGCGAGTAAAAAAATGGGAGTTATGTTAGCTGGTGGTACACAAATGTTAGCAATTTTTGCTTTAATCAAAGCACTAAAAAACACATCTTATCATGATGCTAAGTTAGAAAACATTATCATCGGTACAACTCGTTGGGTAGCCGAAGATTTGACGGGAGACACCATTGGTTTAAGTAATCTGATTGGTAACGTTTCCTTGTGTGCAACAGATTTGAATTTCAGCACTTCAAGCTATTCTCATTTACAAGCCTATGAAAAAGGATATGTTAAAGAAGGAGTTGGGGCAGGGGGTAGTGCGATCGCATCTCATTTATTAGGTATAACTAAAGAAGAATTACTGCACATGATAGAAGCCATTATTTCTAGTTTCGTTATGGTTACGAAGAGCTAACAATTCTTCCTCAAGGGAAGCAATACGATGATAAGCGGCGGTTAATTGTGCCGTTAAACGATATAATTGCTCATCACAGGAAATATTATTTTCTACTTGAGAATAGTCTAATAATTGTGTATAAATATCTTCATCATCCGTTAAAATATCTTTGTGATGGTTAAACTTTTTGGGATGTTTATTTAAAATTTGATTATTTTCGTGATGATTATAATTAGATTTGAGGGGTAAATTGACTGTTAAATCTGACAATGAAATATTTTCTACTCCTTCCCAACCGACATATTCCGCTAACTGCTTGACGATGATGTAAAGTTGATTAACTTGTTGTTGTAAATTAATTGAGTCTTGTTTTCTTTTGTACATATATAATTACTATCCTCATATAGCTAATAATGGTTTTTATTCTCTCTATGGTAAAGTGTGAGCAAGAATAATCTTCAGTATTCCTGATTAATTTAACAATTGATTTTTAATAACCTTAATTTTTGTATTGATAAAATGTAATATTGAGGATAAAATCAGTTAATTGTAAAAAGTTAACAAGATATTAATTATGACGATGAACCTCGATAAATTCTTTCTGCTTGTTCTTTAGATAAACGATTAGATTTAGGTAGATGAATATTAATATTCTCGGTGGTTAATTCCGATGGTTTTTCGGGTTTTGCTTCTTGTGTTTCGTTTTTTATCATAGGATAAATTTTACAACCAACAGTTTTAGAGACAGAACAACTAGGATGTAAATTATAAAGATATTCTGGATCATTTTTACGATTTTCAACATCAACAAAATCATGGGCTACAGAATCATAAGTTAATATTTCACCTGATTCAATGCTATAAATCCAACCATGAAGGGATAGTCGCCGTTGATGTAATCGACTACGAATAACAGGATAAGTATTCAAATTTTCTAACTGAGTTAAAACATTTTCAGCGATAGTAATGTTTAATAAATCTTCTTCAGGGACATGGGAATAATTCTCTATAATTAATCTACGGGTTGCTTCGGCTTGTTTTAACCATTCATAAACTAAAGGCATTTTATCAGCTAGTTTGGACATTTTTAATAAACCTTTCATCGCACCACAATGAGAATGTCCACAGACTATAATTTGTTCAATATCTAAAGCTGAGATAGCATATTCAATGGAAGCGCCCTCACCGCCATTAGTAGCACCAAAAGGAGGAATAATATTACCAGCATTACGAATAACAAATAATTCACCAATATTAGCTTGGGTGATAAGATTAGGATCAATACGAGAATCAGAACAAGTAATAAATAAAACACGAGGTTGTTGACCGTGAGATAATTCTTCAAATAAATCTTTATGAGTGTCAAAATAATTTGTTTGAAATCGATGTAAACCTTCGATAAGTTTTTTCATAGATTAGGGTTAACAATTAGAAATTAGGAATTTTTTTAGTTATTATTTATCAGCTTTTAATTACTTAGTTCGCAATTGCTGAAATTAAGAATTTATTTACATTCAAATTATTATATCTGAATAAGATCGTTAAAAATAAGTAAGATTAATTAAATTACATTATCTAAGGTATTGAAACTCTGTATAATTGTAAAAAAAAATCCTATTTTAAAACTATTTATTACTGGTAAAATCAGACAAAAAAATCATCATGAGGAAAATAAGAAAATCTCGGGTTAATTTTATTCTAGCGGTGAGTAGCTGTTTAACGGTTATTAGTTGTAATTCTCCTTCCGCTATTACTGAAAATAATAATCCGACTACCTCTGATACCGATAATAATAAAATATTAAAAATGATTTACTGGCAAGCGCCAACAATTTTAAATCCTCATCTTTCCACTGGATTTAAAGACTCAGAAGCTAGTAGAATAACCCTTGAACCTTTAGCTACATTTGATTCAGATAGTAAATTAATTCCCGTATTAGCGCAGATAATTCCTTCGGTAGAAAATGGCGGAGTTGCCAACGATGGCTTATCAGTAACTTGGAAATTACGACAAGATGTCAAGTGGTCTGATGGAGAAAAATTTACTGCTTCGGATGTGATTTTTACTTACCAATTTATCAATAATCCCAAGGTAGGAAGCGTTAATAGTGGTGATTATGCCGTAGTTAAAAATGTGGAAGCCTTAGATGAATATACCGTTAAGATAACTTTTAAACAAGTTACTCCTGCATGGTATTCTGTTTTTGTTGGTGGTGCAGGGATGATTTTACCAGAACATTTATACGCTCAATATAACGGCGAAAATGCTAGAGAAGCGCCTTTTAATCTTCTTCCTGTAGGAACGGGAGGTTATGCTGTATCACAATTTAAGCCGGGTGATTCGGTAATTTATCAAAAAAATCCCTATTATCGCCAACCTGAAACCCTAAATTTTGAGAAGATTGAGATTAAAGGAGGAGGTGATGCAACTTCAGCCGCAAGAGCAGTATTACAAACAGGAGATGCGGATTTTGCTTACAATCTACAAGTAGAATCAAATATTTTAGATGAATTAAGCAAGGCAAATAAAGGTAAAATAATTACTAACTTTGGATCTAATAGTGAACGAATTTTGTTAAATTATACTGATCCAAATAAAGAAACTCCTGAAGGTGAAAGATCTAGTGTAAAATTTCCTCATCCTTTCTTTAGTAATGTCAAAGTTAGACAGGCTTTTGCTTTAGCTGTGGATAAAAATACCATCACCGAGCAATTATATGGTATCACAGGAAAACCAACTTCTAATTTTTTATTAGCACCGCCTGAATTTGTTTCTACTAATACGACTTCTGAGTTTAACCTCGATAAAGCAGGAAAATTATTAGATGAAGCAGGATGGAAAGACACTAACGGTAATGGTATTAGAGATAAAGATGGTGTAGAGATGAAAGTGTTATTTCAAACAACCGTTAATTCTTTACGGCAAAAAACTCAAGCCATTATTAAACAAAATTGGGAATCTTTAGGTATTGAAGTGGAATTAAAAAGCATTGACGCTAGTGTAATGTTTTCGAGCGATCCTAGTAATAACGATACCGTAGAGCATTTCTCTGCTGATGTTCAAATGTTTACTACTGGTAGTAATAATCCAGATCCTACACCATATTTTAAAGTTTATACTTGCAATAATATACCCCAAAAAAGCAATAATTGGTCAGGAGACAACTATTCTCGTTATTGTAACCCTGAATATGATCAACTTTTGCAAACAGTTATTACGGAATTAAACCCCGAAAAAAGAGCGATAATTTTTAAACAATTAAATGATTTATTAATCGAAAATGTAACAGTTATTCCTATTATTCATCGTGCCGATGTTGTTGGTATTGCTAATAATTTACAAGGCGTAAGTTTAACTGCTTGGGATTCAAGAACATGGAACATTACACAATGGAAGAAAACCAATTAAAACAATGACGTAATTTTCTTATGACTAATTTGTGAAAGAATAGATACCAGAATTAAGTTTTATGGCGTTGCTGAATTAAAGTATGATTTTTAGATAAGGTGATGCCGAAGGCACGCTACGCGCACGTATCTTTATTACTCTCTTAAATTATCACAGAGGCGTGCTGTGTACCAGAGCCGACGAGTGATCGCTCGTAACTTGTGT
>NZ_JBGSUU010000033.1:0-5329 GCF_041753295.1 Geminocystis sp. | reverse complement strand
ACTCAAAATTAGTTAATTGGTATGGTTATCTTTTCATTTTTGCTAAGGCAATTCGCACCATGCACTTTGATAATCAAGTAACTGAAAAAATTCCTATTCCTCAAAATATTAATAATCAAAAACAACAACCTTTAATAAAGTTAGTGACAAAAATTTTAAATTTAAAGGAAGAAAACCCCGATAATGACACAACAGAATTAGAGAAAGAAATCGATTTATTAGTATATCAATTATATGAATTAACCGAGGAAGAAATTAATATTATTGAAGGAAAATAAAGTTTTAAATTAACTGTCAAAATATTATCTAGCAATTTTAAGATAAAAAAATAAATCTCAATATACCTAAAAGCTAACTACTGAAAGCGGATAAGTAACATTAAGTTTGATTATAAAATGATCCCTGACTCTGATACACTCTTTGTTGATGAGTTTTTGTTAATTTACATACTTATAAAAATAATTACATATCTTTGGAGGATATAAATGTTAGAAACTACTCTCGGTTTAGAGATTATTGAAGTAGTCGAACAGGCTGCGATCGCATCCTCAAAATGGATGGGAAAAGGCGAAAAAGACATTGCGGATGAAGTAGCCGTAGAAGCCATGCGCGAAAGAATGAATAAAATCAAAATGCGTGGCAGAATCGTCATCGGAGAAGGAGAAAGAGATGATGCACCTATGCTTTATATTGGGGAAGAAGTAGGTATTTGTACTCGCCCTGATGCTAAAGAATATTGTAATCTTGATGAATTAATCGAGATTGACATTGCCGTAGATCCCTGTGAAGGTACTAACCTTGTAGCATACGGTCAAAATGGCTCAATGGCAGTATTAGCTATTTCTGAAAGAGGCGGATTATTCGCAGCACCTGACTTCTACATGAAGAAATTAGCCGCACCTCCTGCTGCTAAAGGTCGTGTTGACATCAACAAATCTGCTACAGAAAACCTCCAAATCATTGCTGAGTGCATGAATCGCACGGTAGAAGAGTTAGTTGTAGTTGTAATGGATCGTTCTCGTCATGATGACTTAGTGAAAGAAATTCGTGAAGCTGGTGCAAGAGTACGTTTAATCAGCGATGGTGACGTTTCTGCTGCCATTTCCTGTGCTTTTTCTGGTAGTAATATTCATGCCTTAATGGGTATCGGTGCCGCTCCTGAAGGTGTTATTTCTGCTGCTGCTATGCGTTGCTTAGGTGGTCATTTTCAAGGACAATTGATTTATGATCCTGCCATTGTAAAAACTGGTTTAATCGGCGAAAGTAAAGAAAGTAACCTTGAGCGTTTACGCAGTATGGGTATTACAGAGCCTGATAAAGTTTACAACGCTGAAGAATTAGCATCTGGTGAAACCGTCTTATTCGCAGCTTGTGGTATTACTCCCGGTACTTTAATGGAAGGTGTACGTTTCTTCCATGGTGGTGCAAGAACTCAAAGTTTGGTAATCTCAAGTCAGTCTAGCACTGCTCGTTTTGTTGATACTATCCATATGTGGGATAAACCTCAAACTATCCAATTAAAATAATTAGCGGTAGGGTGGGCATTGCCCACCTTGAATGTAAAATTTTCGCCCCCAAACTTGGGGGAAATTAAAGTAAAGACACAATTAATTTTGTCTAGTTACTTATTGTTAACAATCCACTATGTCTTAATAAAGGTTTCGTATCAGGCTGTCTGCCTCGGAATTGTCTAAATATTTCCATCGGTGATAAGCTACCGCCTAATGATAACACTGTATCTCGGAAACGTCGCCCTACTTTTGCGATGGCCAAATCATCTTCTAAGCCTACTTCTTCAAAAGCCGAAAAAGCATCTGCACTAAGCACTTCAGCCCATTTATAACTATAATAACCAGCAGCATAACCACCACCAAAAATGTGTCCAAAAGCACACAAAAATTGATCTTCGGGTAAAGGTGGCATAACCGTAGTTGTTTGAGCTACCCTATCTCTAACTTGATGAGGAGTTTCATCACCATGAGGATTATAGGAAGAATGTAACTCAATATCTATCAAGCTAAAATGTAATTGACGCAACATTGCTGAACCACTCATGTAGTTCTTAGAAGCTAAGAGTTTTTCATAGTAGTGAGAGGGTAAAGTTTCTCCCGTCTGGTAATGTTTCGCCATGCCAAAGAGGGTATTTTTTTCTAAACACCAATTTTCCATAAATTGACTTGGTAATTCCACCGCATCCCACTCAACATTATTAATTCCCGATGCGCCAGAATAATCTATTTTAGTCAACATATGCTGTAAACCATGGCCAAATTCATGAAATAAAGTCTCAACCTCCCCAAAAGTCATTAAACTAGGCTTATCATCAATGGGCGGAGTTTGATTACAAGTAAGATAAGCTACAGGAAGACGGGTGATAATCTTGCCGTTTTCCTCAAATTTTGCCCTACCTAAACAGTCATCCATCCAAGCGCCACCTCTTTTTTCCGATGGGCGAGAATAGGCATCAAGATAAAAATGAGCAATAATTTCATTATTTTCGTCAGCGACTTGAAAATATTTGACATCCTCATGCCAAACAGGCACACTTCCATCGGCGGAGGTGATAGTAATGCCAAAAATACGGTTAGCTAACCCAAATAAACCTTCTAAAACCTGATTTAAAGAGAAATAAGGGCGTAATTCTTCTTCCGTAAAGTTAAACTTAGCTTCTCGTTGTTTTTCTGCCCAATAACTCACATCCCAAGGATTTAACTCCTCAACTTTAGCAAATTCTTTTAACTCTTTTAACTCTTGTTGTGCGGCGGGATAACTCACAATTCGCAATTCTTCTAGCAATTTTTTCACCGATTCCACGCTATCGGCCATTTTTTTAGCAAGACTAACTTGGGCATAATTTTCATAACCCAAAATATTCGCTAATTCTTGTTTTAAGGTTAAAATCTCAGTAATTAAAGGATTATTGTCAAATTCTCCGCTTCCTGCTCGACTAATAAACCCTCGATAAACTTTTTCTCTTAAATCCTCCCGTTTACTAAATTTAAGGAAAGGGCCAAAACTAGGATAATCTAAGGTTATCATCCAAGGGCCATTTTCTGGAGTAGCGTTTTCTTCCCCCTCATTTCGTGCCGTTTGTGCCGCAAAACTAAGTAAACTAGCTGGTAAACCGTCTATATCTTCTGGAGTTGTTAGACGTAATTTAAAGATTTTGGTAGAATCAAGGACATTATTAGAGAATGTTGTGGATAATTTCGCTAATTTTAACTGAATTTCATTAAAACGCTCTTTTTTATCTCCTTCTAAAGCTACTCCTGATAATTCTGCTTCTTTGATAGCAGACTCAATAATTCTTTTTTGCGCCGACTCAAAACTATCCCATTCTTGACTATCTCTAATTTTGATAAATCCCTCATATAACGGTTTACTTTGGCTTAAACCATTAGAAAATTCTACTAATTGAGGTTGTACCGTTTCATAAGCTATTCGTAACTCAGAACTATTTTTTACTCCCATCAAATGCCCAATAATCCCCCAACTCCAACGCAATCTTTCTTCAATGTGATTTAAAGGAATAACTAAACCTTGCCATGTCGGTTGAAAGTTATTTTCTAAGGTAGTTAATTCCGTTTCTAATTCTGACAATAATTGTTTAATTGCTGGTACAATATGAGTGGCTTTAATATCTTTAAATGGCGGTAATCCTTTCCCAATTAAAAGAGGATTGCTTATATTATTCATTATTAGGTTATAAGGTTAATTTTTTATTCTTCTTTTTATAATATATTATATAATTAGCAATTGATCATTGGGATATTTATATAAATATAATTTTAAATTGTGATTAATTTAATAATTTTAGTACTATTAGTTTTTATTTTTAATCGAACTATTTTTAATATATTGATTCTTTTTCCTCTTAATTTATTAATGAATTTGGGAGATTATCTATATATATTATTAGTAGGATTATTTATTATGTTTATTCTTTGGTGTTGTAGTGATAATTAAAGCTATAATTATAATTAACGGTCAAAAAAAAGTTTATTTAGTTAAATAAATTTAAAGGCAAATATCCATAAGTACCAATTATTTCATCTTGAGAATCTGCAAAAATAGTAATTAAAACTCCTCTATATTCTCCTTGATAATCACTTACATAATAAGACATTTTTTCTGTACTAAATTTAAGATAAATAGCTTTATTTTCAAAAAGTAAATTATCCTCTAAATTAAAACTATATCCTAATGCTTTTAAATAATTTTGTAAGGTATTAAATGCTTCTTTTTCCGTGGAAGCACAAATGCCTAAATTTTCATTATCAGATAAACTTACGATCAATTTTAATGCTGATTGTAATGCTTGTTTTTCTTCTTCAGAATTAACTATTTTTAACTCAATACCACTATATTTTTTAAGTAAATTTAAGGCTTTATTTATATCTTGATTCATAATTTTATTAGAAATTTATTTAAGATGATATTCTCTGGAAGTTGTGAGAAAATTTTAGCTATTCGCTTTAATATATAATCAGATTTACAGATTTATTTTTTTATCTTTAAAATAATTTACAAATGATCTAATATTACTATCTTTGGGATTTAAAAGAATCTAAATATTTTGCCAAGATATGTTATTATATTATACGTTGGGTGCGTAGCTCAGTGGATAGAGCACCAGATTCCGGTTCTGGGTGTCGGGGGTTCGATTCCCTTCGTACTCGTCTTCTATATTCCTTGCATCATAATCATTTCACCTTCTTTCATTAGAGTTAAAGACGTATCTTTGCTCATTTATGCTTGACTTTCTTCTTGTTTATTTTAGATGACAAAAATAGTAGTGCTTAAAATCTTTATTACAAAGTAGCAAAATTATAGTTTCTCAAGAGATTTATAGACTACTTTAGACATAATGAATTATTAACAACAGATGGATTTAAAATATAACGAACTAACCAACCAGAATCTAAACTACCTTCACGGGAAACGCTAGGAAAATGACCATTAGGAGCATTAATATTGTCAATTAAATTATCTGTAGTTAACCATTGATTATTTTCTAGCCAACCGATATTATTACCAAATTTTCTTTTAATTAATTTATCATTTATACCTATTTTTAAAGAGTAGTAAATATTATTTTGTACACTAAAACCAAACTTTCCATTACTGTAATAATTCCACATTCTATCTATCAATTCAAGTTGCTCACAATCTATAGATTTTAAACTTAGGCGTTGCTGAATTAAAGTATGATTTTTAGATAAGGTGATGCCGAAGGCACGCTACGCGCACGTATCTTTATTACTCTCTTAAATTATCACAGAGGCGTGCTGTGTACCAGAGCCGACGAGTGATCGCTCGTAACTTGTGT
>NZ_JBGSUU010000032.1:0-11382 GCF_041753295.1 Geminocystis sp. | reverse complement strand
CGTTAAAAATTAACTGGTGATGCTAGGGCAAAGGGCAAGGGGCAAAGGACAAAGGGATTAAAATTGACTCAAACTATACTAAAATTGATTTTTTGACTTTTGTTTATTAAGTATTTTTGATCTGATGCAAGATCTCAGTTTTAGCTTTCTACGGCGAGAAGCCCCACGCCGTAAACACAAAAAAGAAAACAACGTTTCGGCGTGGGACGGGGGTTTTAAAGAGCGGAAATAGTTCCGCTCACAGCCCCTCATGAATCGTCGTCCAGATTTATTTGCACAAATAAGAAATCTTATGTTATTATAAATCTAGGTTAAAAATCAAATTCACCTAAGACAATGATTAATCTCAACTACGAGTACCGCATATACCTAAAGTCATCACAGGAGGAAACCCTGTTACGGTGGCTTTTTGCGTGTCGGGGAGTTTATAATTATTGTCTGGCAGAAAGAAAAGATTGGATAAAATCGAGGAAGTCTCTTATTAATCAATGTTCGTTGGTTAATGAGTATATTATTCCTGCGGAAACGAAATATCCCGACTATTATTATCAGAAGCGACAACTAACGGAAGCCAAGAAAACAAATCCTGAATTAAAAGAAGTGCCTTCTCAGGTTCTTCAAGAAGTTGTAGGAAAAGTTGATAGAGCCTTCCGAGCTTTTCATAGTAGGGGCTATGGTTTTCCTCGTTTCCGCAAAAGGATTCGCTCGATGGTGTTTCCTCAGTTTAAGATTAATCCTATTGTTGGTAATCAAATCAAACTACCAAAAATAGGTGACATTGAGATAAACTTACATCGACCGATTCCAGAAGGATTTGTCGTGAAGCAAGTTCAAGTGGTGAACAAAGCATCAGGTTGGTATGTTATTTGTACAATCCAATCTGAGGGGAATATTCCCGATCCAATTCCAGATTTATCTTATTCTAGTCTAGGTATTGATTTGGGGTTTTCCAGCCTTATCACTACATCCAGAAATGAAATTATAGATAGACCTAAGTTTTTAATCAGCTTACAAAGCAAGTTGACATCACTGCAACGGGAGCTAAAAGACAAAGTAAAGGGGTCTAATAATTGGAAAAAAGCCTGTAAGAAAATTGCACAGTTACACGAGTATATCCATAGAGTCAGGAAAGATTATCACTTCAAACTCAGTCATTATCTATGTGATCAAGCCAAAATGATTTTCATTGAAGCCATAGACTTTAAGTCATGGGGACGGGGGATGTTGCGTAAGCATTCCCTAGATTTTGCCTTTGGTGCTTTTGTGGAAATTTTGACTCTAGTGGCAAAAAAGAGAGACGTATGTCTTCTCAAAGTAGATAAAGATTATACGTCTCAAACTTGCCCAAATTGCAATACTCTTACAGGAAAGAAAGATTTAAAAGAACGAATCCATAATTGTCCTGAATGCGATTTTACGATCGACAGAGATGTCGCCGCCGCTATGATAATAGAACAACGTGGATTACTAGCCGTTGGGCAAACGGTGTCGAAGTCTGTGGAGGAAAATGGTATCGGGGCTGTAGAGAAATCGACAGCTAGAGCCATCCTAAGAAGCAGAAAAGCCAAGTAGTGATATTTGGAAACCCACGTCTGTACCGTAGGGAGGGCGTTGGAGTGTCACCCTTTGAGAATGTTTTAATTAACTCTGTGTGTGAGAAAATCTTAATCATGAAAAAATATGAATTAGAGCTTTATGTAGAAGATTTATTTTTTAGTCAAAATAAGCAAAAATCACCCATAAGTGAATTAAATTGGCAGGAATACTATATAAAATGGTTAAATATTCTTGAATTAGATTTAAGTCAAGATAAAACTTATGAAATAAGCCTTTTACTTACGGATGATAAAGAAATTAAGGCTTTAAATGAGCAATTTCGTCATAAAAATCAACCGACGGATGTGTTAACTTTTGCCGCTTTAGAAGCGGATTTTCCCGACAATGATTTTCTGGATACCATTTCATTAGGTGATGTCATCATTTCAGTAGAAACGGCAGAAAAACAAGCAAAGTTACAAGAACATTCTTTAAAAACTGAACTAATATGGTTAGCAAGTCATGGTTTTTTACATCTTTTAGGATGGGATCATCCTGATGATGATTCTTTATTAGAAATGCTTACCCAACAAAAATTTTTACTTAATTCTGTGGGGATTGAATCCCCGATTATTGATGATTTTTTTGTTTAAATTTTGAAAAAAATGCCAAAAATTTGTTAATTAGTGGTAAAGAATTGAAGATAGCCTTATACTTAGGAATCGATCATAACTATTTAATAAAATGCGTAAATTTGAGATAATCGGGAATCAAAAATCAGCTATTTCTGATGATGTAGAAGAAAAATTCTTAAAATCAGGAGAAAGATTTAATTTTCTAGGAAAAAATCATTCCCATAAAAAAGAAAAACGAAATTTAGCATGGAAAGTAGCACCTGATTTATTTGCTAGTTTTAAATATGCTTGGGGAGGAATTGTCTATGCTTTTGCTACTCAGCGTAACTTTAGAATTCATACGGTTATAGCTTCTTTGGCTATAACTCTGGGTTTTTATCTCCATGCCACCACAGTGGAAATGGCGATTATTTCCTTAACTTGTGCTACGGTGATGGTGCTAGAATTACTAAATACCGCTATTGAGTCTGTAGTAGATCTTACTGTAAAACAAACTTATCATGAATTAGCGAAAATTGCCAAAGATTGTGCTGCTGGTGCAGTTTTAGTGTCAGCAATAGCAGCGATATTAGTAGCAGGTTTTATTTTGTTACCTCATGCTATAGACTTAATAATCTCATTCTAAATTGATCAGAGGAGAAAGCAGATTGATTCTGGTTATTGACAACTACGACAGTTTTACATATAATATCGTTCAATACTTAGGGGAATTAAGTAGTAAATATTCCGTTGCTGAGGAAATCAAAGTATATCGCAATGATCAAATCACCGTAACAGAGATAATAAATCTTAATCCTGATGGTATCGTTATTTCTCCAGGTCCTGGAAATCCTGATTCTGCGGGAATTTGCTTAGAATTAGTGCAAAAATTAGGTCAAAATTATCCTATATTAGGAGTGTGTTTAGGACATCAAACTATCGGACAAGCCTATGGTGGTAAAATCGTTTGTGCGCCTAGCCTTATGCACGGTAAAACATCTTTTATTAATCATAATAACACAGGGATTTTTCACAACATTAAAACTCCTTTTGCAGCAACTCGCTATCACAGTCTAGTCATCGATAAAAATACGATACCATTGATGTTAGAAATTACTGCTTGGACTGATGACGGAGTTATTATGGGGGTAAGACATAAAGAATATCCTTTTGTGGAAGGGGTACAATTTCATCCTGAGAGTATTTTAACGGATTCTGGTTTACAATTATTACGGAATTTTCTCGAAAATGTCAGTTTAAAAATGAAGAATGAAGAATAAAAAATTTATTTATTTTGATTTTTTCGTTTAATTACTCATTACCAATTACTAATTATCTCTATGCTTAATCGTCGTAACTGGATTCGTTTAACAGGTTATGGAGTTTTAACAACTGTTTTAACTGCTAAATATTACCCTGAAAAAGCTATAGCTCAAAATAGTTCTCAAGGTGTTACCATTGACTGGTTAGGTCATAGTGCTTTTGTATTTGCGAATATTCAAGCAAGAATATTGGTAAATCCTTTTACTCCTTTAGGTTGTACAGCAAAATATTCCCCGCCGAAGCCACAAGTTGATATAGTTATGATCAGTAGTCGTTTATTAGATGAAGGATCTGCTTCTGGTTTACCGGATAACCCTCAATTAATGGTAGAATCTGGAGTCTATAATGTCAAAAATATTGAATTTCAAGGTATAAAAACCCTTCATGATCGAGAAAAAGGGCGCAGATTTGGAGATAATATAGTGTGGAAGTGGACTCAAGGAGGACTTAAAATATTACATTTAGGTGGTATTGCCTCACCTATCAATATAGAACAAAAAATCTTGATGGGTACTCCTGACATTGTTTTTATCCCTGTTGGCGGAGGTAGCAAAGTCTATGATGCACAAGAAGCTATGGAGGCAATAAAAGTACTTAATCCGAAAATGGTTATTCCGACTCAATATTTAACTAATGCCACAGAAGCTAATAGTTGTGAGTTGCAGGGAGTACAAAAATTCGTAGATTTAGCGAAAGAAAACGACATGAATATTAAAATTATTCAAGGTAATCGTGTTACGGTTAAACCTCAAGATTTACCGCCTCAAGGTACACTTATTAGAGTTTTTGATGGTAGTAATCTAATCAAAAATTGAGTAAGAATATCCTCAATTCAGCTATAATAACCACTGATAAAACTGAGAATATATTTTAACCTATTCTTAAGGCACACCTACTATATTAAATAAATATTATAATGACTACTCGTGTAATTATAGTTCGTCATGGTCAAAGTAGTTACAATGCACAAAGAATGATACAAGGGCGTTGTAATGAGTCAATAATCACCGAAAAAGGTGAAAAACAAGCGAATTTGTTAGGAAAAGCCTTAAGTAATGTCAAAATTGATGGTTTTTATTGTAGCCCATTACAAAGAGCGCATAAAACAGCTCAAATTATTCAAGAATTAAATCAACATAATCCTACTCTCATCATTGCTGAAAAATTACGAGAAATTAATTTATCTTTATGGGAAAAATGGAAGAAAGAAGATGTAAAAAGAGAATATCCTCAAGAATATAAGCAATGGAAAGAAAAACCTCATGAATTGAAAATGATGGTTGATGGTGAGGAATTTTACCCTGTTTTAGACTTATACCGTCAAGCACAAGAATTTTGGCAAGAAATTATCCCTCAACATCAAAACGAAACTATCCTCATTACGGCTCATAATGGTATTAATCGCTGTTTACTTCTGACGGCGTTAGGAATGGAAGCAAGTCACTATCATAGTATCCAACAATCTAACTGCTGTATCAATGTGCTTAATTTTAGCGGAAATTATGGACAACCTGTACAATTAGAATCTCTTAATCAAACTTCTCATTTGGGGATGCCTTTACCAGATTATCGCCCTGAGCAACAACAAGGATTAAGATTATTATTAGTGCGTCATGGTGAAACGGAATGGAATCGGATGTCAAGATTTCAGGGAGTAAAAGATATTCCTTTAAATGATAATGGCAGACAACAAGCACAAAAAGCCGCCGATTTTCTTAAAGATATTCCTCTTGATTTTGCGGTAACTAGCCCATTATTGCGCCCAAAAGAAACAGCAGAAATAATATTAACAAATCATCCTAATATTACTTTAACTACCAAGAAAGATTTAGAAGAAATTTCTCATGGTTTATGGGAAGGTAAATTAGAAAAAGAAATTGAAGCGCAATATCCCGGTTTATTAAATCAGTGGAAAGAAAAACCCGAAACTGTACAAATGCCTGAAGGTGAAAATTTAGATGATGTTTGGCAACGAGCAATCAATTCTTGGCAAGAAATCGTCAAAGAAAACTTAGAAGATGGCAAAATGAAAACTGGTTTAGTAACTGCTCATGATGCTATTAATAAGGTAATTATCTGTTATTTACTAGGTTTAAAACCTGCTAATTTTTGGAATATTAAACAGGGTAATGGTGCGGTGACGGTTATCGATTATCACAATGGTTTGGATGGTATGCCTATTTTACAAGCTATTAATTTAACCAGTCATTTAAGTGGTGGTGTTTTCGATCAAACTGCAACAGGAGCACTATAACTAATGAGTAATGAGTAATGAGTAATGAGTAATGAGTAATGAGTAATGAAAAAAAATTATCCGTTTCAAGTGAAGAAATAAAACAAGAAGCCTTGAAAATTGGATTTCATCGAGTAGGAATTGCCTCTATTACCGCTAATTTAGCTAAACAAGCAGAAAATAAACAACGTCTTCAAACATGGCTAAATAAAGGTTATCAGGCAGAAATGACATGGATGAGTAATTCTAAACGTCAAAATATTCAAGAATGTGGAGAAGATTTTAAGTCAGTTATTTCTGTGGCTCTAAATTACTATACTCCGATTCAACGTTCTGATGAAACAAATATCGCTAAAATTTCTCGTTATGGTTGGGGAAGAGACTATCATCGAATTATCACCAAAAAACTTAAACTTTTAAGTAATTGGTTAATGGCAAAAAATGACCAAATTAAGGTAAGATATTATGTAGATACTGGACCTATTCAAGATAAATTTTGGGCAGAAGAAGCAGGAATTGGTTGGGTTGCAAAAAATGGTAATGTAATTACAAAAGATTATGGTAGTTGGGTATTTTTAGGGGAAATTTTAACTAATCTTGAACTTACCACAGATAAACCTCATACTAATCATTGTGGTACTTGTACAAGGTGTTTAGATGCTTGTCCTACTCAGGCTATTACTGAACCTTTTGTGGTTAATGCTAATCTTTGTATAGCTTATCATACTATCGAAAATCGTGAACCAAATTTACCTGAAGAAATTGCTTCTAAGTTAAATGGTTGGGTGGCAGGTTGTGATATTTGTCAAGATGTTTGCCCTTGGAATCAACGATTTGCTAAAGTAACAGATATACCAGATTTTTTTCCTTATGAGGCTAATGTTAACCCTAAATTAACCGAATTAGCACAAATGACGGAAACTGAATGGGATAAACGTTTTCAAGGTTCTGCATTACGTCGGATTAAACCTGAAATGTGGCGAAGAAATGCTCAGTTACAAATTGAAAAGTATTAAAATACGAGTTTTAGTTTCTTTTTTTTATGGTTAAAGTTTGTTGAGAAAATAAGGTTTTACATGGTCAAAAAATTGTTTATATTTGATTTTGATGGTACTCTTGCTGATAGTCGTATGACTTTGGTTAAAATTGCCAATGAATTGGCAGAAGAATTTGGTTATGATCCAGTTACAGAAGATGAGATAATTCGGTTAAGTAATTTAAGTTCAAGGGATGTTTTTTTACAATCTCCCATTCCTCCTTATAAAATACCATTTTTATTAAGAAGAGTTAAAAAAGAACTTAATCAACACGTTGCAAATCTTAAGCCATTTGGGGGAATAAATGAGGCTTTAAGTAATCTTAAACATCAAGGTTTTAACTTGGGAATTGTTACTTCTAATATGGAGAATAATGTCTTAGAATTTCTTAAAAATAACAAATTAGAGCATTATTTTGATTTTGTTTATTCAGCTAATACTATATTTGGTAAAAATAGAACTATTAATAAACTAATTAAAAAACATAAATTATTGATTGATGAAATTGTTTATGTTGGAGATGAAACCCGTGATATTGAAGCGGCTAAAAAAAGTAAAATAAAAGTAATTGCGGTTACTTGGGGATTTAATTCTGCTCATGTTTTAAATCAATATAAACCTGATTTTTTAATTCATCAACCTCAACAATTAATCGAAATTTTTAAGTAAATAAGGATTTAAAACTAGGGGTTTTGCTGATAGCAACACAGAAAATCTTGACTGATTTAATTCCTAGTAATAAACCCTTATTTTTAGATAATAATATTAATAATTGATTATCTGATTTTTTCTTAAATATGTTTATTAAGCCTCGTTTTTTCCCGTTTGAATATACAAAATTACGAGAAAAACCGTAGGTACAAGTACAAACATAAGAGTAGCAACAAAGCCTAAATCGTTAACTTGCATTTTTTTATTGATTTTCAGAACTTAACTGACAATCACTAGAATATCATAATTTCGCAATTTAATTGGTAATAATATTGAATCTTAATAAGATATAAATATTTGTAAACTTTTATTGACAAATTTAACTATTAATTTTTTTTGATTGATAATCGTTAATTAGGGTTTGCTGTTGAGAGTTAAAAGCTATAATAGTTAAAATTTTAGACATAATACAACAAAAAAAAGCACACAGTTTTGAAAATTTTTATTCAAAAACTCAACATTTTTGATACTATTCTGTCAATAAAACATTTTTGTAATTATTATCAATGCTAAGATTGAGAGCTTGATTTAAAGTATTACTCCTAACTCCTTTTATAGTAATTAATCAAATTTAACTTTTATTTCTTTTTTTTGTGACTATCATTGAAAATAAAGACACCTGTTTACGTCTTGAGTTAAATTTGACAAAAATATTGAAAAATGACTAATTTACTAGAACAACTAAAAGAATATACCATCGTGGTAGCAGATACGGGTGAAATCGAAGCCATAGAAACTTTTACTCCTAGGGATACCACTACAAACCCTTCTTTAATAACTGCCGCCGCACAAATGCCAGAATATCAAAGTATTGTTGATGATACTTTAAAACAAGCTAGGGAGGAATTAGGAGAAAAAGCAGATACCGATAGTATAGTAAAACTGGCTATTGACTGGTTAGCGGTTGCTTTCGGGAGACAAATATTAAATATTGTGCCGGGTAGAGTTTCTACAGAAGTTGATGCCCGTTTATCCTATGATAGTGAAGCTACTATTAATAAAGCTCGTTATTTAATCTCTCAATACGAAAAAGTAGGCATCAATAAAGAGCGTATCTTAATCAAAATCGCCGCAACATGGGAAGGTATCAAAGCGGCTGAAATTCTGGAAAAAGAAGATATCCACTGTAACTTAACTTTGTTATTTGGTTTTCATCAAGCGGTTGCTTGTGCGGAGGCGAAAGTAACTCTTATTTCTCCTTTTGTCGGTAGAATTCTTGACTGGTATAAGAAAACCACTGGTAAAGATTATATAGGTGCAGAAGATCCGGGAGTACAATCCGTTACTCAAATTTATAATTATTATAAAAAATTCGGTTACAAAACTGAGGTAATGGGTGCAAGTTTCCGTAATATTAGCGAAATTATTGAGTTGGCAGGTTGTGATTTGTTAACTATTTCCCCTAAACTATTAGAACAATTAACCAATACACAGGGAGATTTACCCCGTAAATTATGCCCAGAAACGGCGTTAACCCTCGATATTGAGCAAATTACCGTCGATAAGGCAACTTTTGAGAAAATGCACTCAGAAGATAAAATGGCATCGGAAAAACTAGAAGAAGGTATCATCGGATTTACCAAAGCCTTAGAAACCCTTGAGCAACTTTTAGCTTCTCGTTTATAGATATTGATAATAAGTAATAGGTAATAAACAAATAATAGATAATTATATATGCGTGGTTTAAATTTTCGTGTTTTTAGTCGATTTTGGGCGATCGCCAAATTATATTGGTTAGGAAATGAAAAAAAAGGGGCATTAATTCTACTAGGAATATTAGGATTATTATTAGTAGGTTATACTCAATTAAGTGTGTTATTAAATACTGCTCAAGGAGGTTTAATTTCCACTTTAGCGGCAAAAGATGCAGAAAAATTTTGGCAAACTGTTTTAAGATTTTTGTTAATTTTAGTAGTTTATGTACCTTTATTTGCAGGTTTTTCTTATACTCAAAGTAAGTTAGGATTATATTGGCGAAGATGGTTAACAGAAAACTTTTTAACGAAGTATTTTACTAATAGATCTTTCTATCAATTAGCGGCAAAAAATATTGATATTGACAACCCAGATCAACGAATTTCAGAGGATATTAGAAGTTTTACTCAAGACTCTTTATTATTTTTATTAGTAGTTGTACAATCAGTTTTACAAATAGTAGCTTTTAGTGCTGTTTTGTGGTCAATTTCTCAAGAATTAGTCATCTTTTTATTAGTTTATGCCATAATAGGAACGTTCATAACTACGGGAGTTTTTGGCAAAAAATTAGTTACTTTAAACTTTGGACAATTGCAAAAAGAAGCTAACTTTCGTTTCGGTTTAATAAGGGTAAGAGAAAACTCTGAATCTATTGCTTTTTATCAAGGAGAAACCCAAGAAAAGAATAACTTAAACAACTTATTTACTGATTTATTTAACAACTTTAATTCGTTAATTGTTTGGCAAGAATTATATTTAGGATTATTTGTTAATACTTTTGAATTTTTACCCTATGTTATTCCAGCAATTTTAGTTGCACCTAGTGTTTTATCAGGAGAATTAGAAGTAGGAAAAGTGAGTGAAGCTACGGGAGCATTTGCGAGGGTATTTTTCTCTTTAAATATTATTGTTAGTCGTTTTCAATCTTTAACAAATTTTGCTGCTGGAATTAGTCGTTTATCGAGTTTTTATCAATTTTTATCTCCCGAAGAAAAAGGCGATTTATTAACTAAAAATAATCTTGAAAATCGCACTATTGATACTATTGAAAATGGACATTTAGCCATCGAACATTTAACCTTACAAACTCCTAATTATCAAAACACATTAATAGAAGATGTGAGTTTAAATTTACCTCAAGGAAAAGGTTTATTAATTATGGGTACAAGTGGTTGCGGTAAGAGTTCATTATTACGCGCCATTGCAGGTTTATGGGATTCAGGCACGGGGGCAATTTTTCGCCCAGAATTAAACAAAATGCTCTTTTTACCTCAACGCCCTTACATGGTTATAGGTACATTAAGAGAACAATTAATTTATCCTAGTCTCGAAAAACAAATTACAGAAGAGGAATTACAAAATATCTTAAATTTAGTCAATTTACCCCATTTAAGCGATAAATTTGGCGGTTTTGAGGTAGAAAAAGACTGGGGTGAGGTGTTATCTTTAGGTGAGCAACAAAGAGTCGCTTTTGCTCGTGTTTTAATTAATCAACCACAATATGCCATTCTCGATGAGGCAACAAGTGCATTAGATGCCAAAAATGAAGCGAATTTATATCAACATCTTTTAGAAACCAACACGACTTTTATAAGTGTCGGCCATCGTGACAGTTTGAAGACTTATCACCAAATTTTACTACAAATATCTGATGATAAATCATGGGAAGTTTTTACCATTAATGATTAGAAATTAGTAGAAAATAATTAACAATTAACATTAAAGATTTATTTTTTTTGTGATAAATGATTTTAAATTAAATATAAAAATACCACAATAATAAGTTATGAAAGAAAAAATCAATAAAAATATCAAGTAAAGAAAACAAATAATGAAGTAATTATTATCACTACTTAATAAGTTGAATACAGGTTTAATTAATATAATGCTTAAAACACTTAATACCATACCATGAACTAAGTATGCCTCATAACTAGCGTTACTAATCAAATCGAGATAAATCAAACTTCTTCTTTTAAAGACATAATCAATAAAAAACATGAGGTTTAAAGAAAGAATAAATATTCCAACACCAATTAAAGCATCAGAAATAAAAATCCCTACAGGAATATTATGATCATAAAAAGTTAGGCGTTGCTGAATTAAAGTATGATTTTTAGATAAGGTGATGCCGAAGGCACGCTACGCGCACGTATCTTTATTACTCTCTTAAATTATCACAGAGGCGTGCTGTGTACCAGAGCCGACGAGCGATCGCTCGTAACTTGTGTAA
>NZ_JBGSUU010000031.1:0-10973 GCF_041753295.1 Geminocystis sp. | reverse complement strand
ACACAAGTTACGAGCGATCGCTCGTCGGTTCTGGTACACAGCACGCCTCTGTGATAATTTAAGAGAGTAATAAAGATACGTGCGCGTAGCGTGCCTTCGGCATCACCTTATCTAAAAATCATACTTTAATTCAGCAACGCCAATTTTTCTTGTGTCATGATAGAGCAAAACTCTTTGTTAAACTCTAATTCTTTGAGAAGGAGAAGGAATCTCTTTTTTGCTACTATAATAAACCGTTTCTATCCATAATTCTCTAGCCTCATCAATATTATTAATTGCCTCTTCTAAAGTCTCTCCCTGAGTCATACATCCCTCTAAATCAGGAATCATAATCGTATAGCCTCCTTCTTCTTCTGGATAAATTGACATAGGATATTTTAATAATAAATAATATTCTAACGATTTTTTTTTGGTAAGACTATTCATTATCAGAATCCTCTAAATTTAATTTGTTAATTATTTCTTCAATATAAGTTTTTTTGACTTTTTGACCACCTTTTTTAGGAACAATAATTACATCACCTCGATCGTTTTCAAAAGCATGATGACTACCTTTTGATCTTATTTCTTGATAACCATAAGCCTTCAAGACAGTATAAATCTCTTCAAAACGGGCTTCTGGTGGGCGAGATAATAACTTTTTAATTAATTTTTCTAATTTACTCATTATTTTAAACTCAAAAGGTGGGCATTGCCCACCCTACGATTTAATGATTACTCAATGCCTTCGATGCGATCTTCCGCTTCTTGGTACAGTTGTTGTAATCGATCGATATTCTCCTCTGAGGTTTCCCAGTAACCACGCCCGTTAACTTCTAAGAGGGTGCTTACCATTCGGCGGAATGAATTGGGGTTTAAATCCATCAACCGTTTACACATTTCTTCATCTTGGATAAAGGTGGTGTTGGTGTCTTCATAAACCCAGTTATCCACAGCGTCGGCGGTGGCACTCCAGCCCATAGTATTTACAAGGCGTTTGGATAACTCCCTTACTCCTTCGTAGCCGTGAGATAACATCCCTTCGTACCATTTGGGATTTAATAACTTGGTACGCGCATCTAAACGCACGGTTTCCGACAAGGTACGCACCTGAGCGTTAGCGGTGGTAGTGTCAGCGATATATGCAGAAGGTTTTTTGCCGTCATCGCGCAAGGATGCAACTACTTTTGTCGGATCAGAGTCGAAGTAGTGGGAGACATCCGTTAAGCTAATCTCCGAAGAATCGAGGTTTTGGAAGGTTGCATCGGCAGTTTTCAAGGATTTCTCGAACATTGCTCGGTTTTCATCCATTACCCCCGGATTATCGGAGTTAAACGCAAAGGATTTACGGTTTAAGTACATATCCCGCAATTCTTGCTCCTCTTCCCAACTGCTATTTTCTACCGCTAGGTTAACGTTACTCGAATATGAACCAGATGCGTTGGAAAATACACGGGTTGCCGCTTGACGTAGGTTGATGCCCATTTCTTCCGCTTGGGCTAATGCGTGTTTACGAACGAAGTTCATCTCTAAAGGTTCATCTGCTTCGGCGGCTTTTTTGACGGCTTGATCAAGTAAATTCATTTGATTGATGAATAGATCACGGAATACACCTGAACAATTAACAACTACGTCAATACGAGGTCTTCCTAACTCTTCTAAGTCAATCAATTCGAGTTTGTTGACGCGCCCTAAAGCATCAGGCACGGGTTTAACTCCAATCATCCACATAATTTGAGCCAATGATTCCCCGTAGGTTTTGATGTTATCCGTCCCCCATAATACACAAGCGATCGTCTCTGGGTATTTACCACCGTTGTCGATCTTTTGACGCTCTAAGAGTCTGTCCACAACGATTTTAGCCGATTGTACAGCCGCTAGGGTAGGGATTTTTTGAGGATCGAGAGCATGAATGTTTTTACCTGTAGGTAATACGTTAGGGTTGCGGATGGGATCGCCTCCCGGTCCAGGTAGTACATATTCACCCTCAAGGGCTTTTAATAATGCACCTAATTCATTATCAGCACAAACTTGCTCTAAGCAAAATTCGAGATATTCAAAAAGAGGTTTTAAGGCTTTTTCATCAACTTTGGTATAACCTAATTCGTGTAATTTGGCTACCCAAGGCTCTTTTTTGCCCATATTGAAGAAGTTTAGCTTAGAAACGAAAGAAACTCGCCCTTCTGCGTTGATTTGCTCTTCTACTAAGGCTCTTACGGCTTCTCTGGTGGCTTCGGTTATGTTTTGCAATAACTCCACATCCACTAAAACTCCTTTATCAGCGTTGCGGTAAATTTCTTCAATTTTACGTCCAATACTATTAGCAATAATGGTAGTTAAGGCTAAAATGCCCTCATCTTCCCTGTCTAAACTAGCGATATTAACGAGAGTTGCGATCGCTTCCTCAGCAGTAGGAGGTTTACCGACAACGTGCAATCCACAAGGTAACAGACGGGATTCAATTTCCATCAACTTGCGATACACTGAACCCACAATGTGATCACGCTCATCCTGTGATAGAGTGCTAGAGTCGAATAAATCCGCTTCTTGCCCTTCGGGAGTAGCAATTTCAGGGATGTCTTTATCGAGGTTGCAGATACGGGCTTTATCGACGATGGTATTAACAATTTGCACACCACGCCCACTATCTTTAAGGGTTTGATATGAGCCGATTAAGTCGCTTAATTCTTCTAAACCTTTGTAAAGTCCAGCATTTTCCGCAGGAGGAGTTAAGTAAGAAATGGTGGCGGCATAACTACGACGTTTGGCAATGGTTGCTTCACTGGGGTTATTAGCGGCGTAATAGTAGATGTTGGGAATATTACCGATAAGGCTATCAGGGTAACAGTCACCCGACATCCCCATTTGTTTACCCGGCATAAATTCTAATGAGCCGTGAGTGCCAAAATGCAATACAGCGTCCACACCCCAAACTTTTTCGAGGTAGGTGTAATAAGCGGCGAAACCGTGATGAGGAGAAGCTGATCGAGAGAAAAGTAATCTCATGGGATCGCCCTCGTAACCGAAGGTAGGTTGCACACCGATAAACACGTTACCGAACTCTTTACCGTAGATTAGCAGGTTTTGTCCATCACTGTTGAGATGCCCTGGAGGCGCACCCCAGTTTTCTTCTAATTTTTTGGAGTAAGGAGTTAAGCGCTCGTATTCTTCCACACTCATGCGATAAGCTACGTTTAATTCTGGGCTAGAATATTGTGCTTGAGCATCGTGAATCACCATCTCCATCAACTCTTTAGCGGTTTCTGGTACGTTTTGCACGTCATAGCCGTTGTTTTTCATGCCCTTTAACACTTCATGAATTGACCCGAAAACATCTAAATAAGCTGCTGTACCCACGTTTCCTTTATCGGGGGGGAAGCTAAAGACGGTAATGGCTAGTTTTTTGTCAATTTTGGGCTTTTTGCGTAAATTTGTCCATTTTAAAGCCCGTCCTGCGATCGCCTCTACCCTGTCTTGTAAAGTGATAGAGCGTCCAGTATTACCATCTCTACCTGATAAAATTATAGGCTCAATTGCACCATCTAACTCAGGGATAGCGATTTGTAGTGCAACTTGGATAGGATGCAAACCGAGATCACTTTCTTCCCATTCTTCCGTAGTTTGGAATACCAACGGTAAAGCCACCATATAAGGGCGATTGAGACGTTTCAAAGATTCAATGGCTTTGGGGTGATCTTGTCGTGCAGGACCTCCTACAAGGGCAAATCCCGTTAAAGATACGACAGCATCCACGATGGGTAAAGGCTCAACTCCTGCCACGGCTTTATCTAAGAAATACTCATCCACAGGCTTAGAGAAATCTAAACCACCAGCAAAAATGGGAATAACACGAGCGCCACGATATTCAAATTCTTGTAACATTGCCACATAATGAGCATCATCACCAGTGACAAGGTGAGTACGTTGCAACACCAAGCCAATAGTAGGGGCAAGGGGATCTTTTAAGTCGTCATTGATGTCATCACGGGTATTATACCAGTTAAGATATTCCTTGATGTCTTCAAACATTTTTGGTGCTAAAGGATGCCAAATACCCATATCAGGATACACTACAGGCTCATTATATTCTCTGTTACCAAGTAAAGATTTTTCTCCCGTGAAGACATATTTATCAGCTAACATCAAGAAGAAGTTTTCGAGGTTATCGGACGAACCACCTAACCAATACTGAAAACTTAACATGAAGTTGCGCGCATCTTGGGCTTTTTCAACGGGAAGATATTTTAAAACCGTAGGCAGGGTGCGTAATAATTTGAGCATGGCATCTTCAAAACCTGCTCCATTTTTCTGTTTACGCTTCTTCATAAACTCCCCGATGACGCTTTTACTTTGTCCGAGTTGTGCCATACTGAAGCTACCCATTTTATTAAGGCGCATTACTTCAGGCATGGAGGGGAAAACTACCGCCGCATCAAGTTTATCTCGGTAGGGAGTAACCGCATCCACCACTTTTTGAGCTAAGTCTTCGATGAAGATTAAAGAAGCGATAAATATATTTGCTTCGGATACGTCTTTCTTAAATTCTTCGTAGTTTTCAGGGCTTCGTAACTCCTCGATAAGATAACCACTTACTTCTATGGCCAAGTTAGGATTATGGGCGTTAATGGATTTAATAGCGGCAGTAATTGAGCTTTGATATTGTGCTTCTAACAACACATAAACCACTTTCATTAAAGCACGTCCTTGTAAGTCGTCTGGTGCTATATGTCTGATGGCGGATTTTACGTTTGTAAACATTAAGTTGTAAACTCCTAGTTTTTGAAATTAGAGAGGGTATATTAAATATTATGACAGAGCAAAAAAAATGGCTCTTTATACTTTGTACCACGAAACTAAGCTCTTTTACCTATTCACTTCTTAATATTTACGTTTATCCGTAGTTTTTCGTGACATCCCTTTATATTGTCAACAAAAGTTGATACTGAGATCTTAAATCAGTACATTAATACCTGATAGTCAAAGCTGAATAAATCAATTCTCTTATGGTTAATGCCCATTCTTGTACTCATTACTCATTACTCATTACTCCCCTAAACAGTCAATGGAAATAGGGGTGCAAGATCTGAAAAAAATTAGCTGATACAAATTACTATGATACGATTATAAAAAAACAAATCACAAAAAAAATCATGACCAAAACATTAAATAAACTAATCGGTTACGGCATCGGGGGGGGGGGGGGTAATACTTATGACTCTTGCTAGTGCTGACTCGGCTTCGGCTTTATCCTTAACCACAACTTTTGCCGGTGGTAATAGTTTGGACTTCAATCAAGCTACAGGCATAGGGAATATGTTTGACCTCACTACTTCTACTAATGATTTAACCATTAAAGAGTTAGCAGTCAATGTTGATACCACTGGAACTTTTATCTTAGAGGTTTACACTAAATCAGGCACTTATGCGGGTTTTGAAAATAATTCCTCACCTTGGACTCTTGTTTCTAGCACTACAGGTACGGGGCAAGGACAAAATAAGGCCTCCTTTGTGGATATAACGGACTTTAATCTTGGGGCTAATACTTTGACTGGAATTTATATCAATACGATAAATGCAACACGAATTCGCTATACCAATGGTGATGGCACAAATCAAACCTACTCGAATAGTGATTTAACATTAAACTTAGGATCTGGGATTAACGGACCATTTGCATCTAATGGTATTAGTGCTAATCGAGTATGGAATGGTACAGTGGTTTATGATATTGCTTCTGCTCAAGCAGTACCTGAACCTGTAACGATTTTAGGTACTTTAGTAGCTTTAGGAATGGGTACTGGTATGAAGCGTAAATTAGGTAAGAAAACTATTTAGGGAATTTTTCCGAATCCTTGTCATCAAGGCAGGGAAACAGTTTCACGCTCAAATTTTTAGTTGACACAAGATAATGGTACAGGACTTGCGTAAAAATATAAATTCAAGCCCCCAACCCAAAAATCTGGAGGTGTTTAATTGTTCTTACCCCCAAACTTGGAGGATCAAGGGGGCTAGTGTATAGTTAAAATATAATAAACAATGGATTTTTATTGATTTTGACGTAAAAGTTTATATATAGATAAAGCGATTAGTGTAAATTTATTTTAATTTGTAACCAAGCAAAAATTTCTCCTAAAGTAATGGTTAATTTATTAGCAAAATTCGGCACTGGAATTATATCATTATCATTTTCAAAAACGTAGGGATGACTATTATTTGTATAGGTAAAAATTAGTTTTTCTTGAGGATCAATTAACCATCCCATGACGCTACCATTATTTAAACAATAAACGATTTTTTTCGTAATTAATACCATAGATTGTTCGGGGCTTAAAATTTCAATTATCCAATCAGGGGCAAGATTAAATTTATTGGCAATTGTACCATCGTCATTGACAGGTAATTTATCCCATGTAAACACCGCTACATCAGGTACAATGGATTTATCAGTAAAGGTACATCGTAATTCAGGAAATGCTAAGGCAGTTTGATTATCTTCGGTAACGGCATTAATAGCATTTGTAAGTTTCAATTGAATTCGGCTGTGTTGTCCTTGAGGCATAGGTTTAGTATAAATTTGCTCATCAAGATATTCTTGGGCTGGTTTAGTTTCGGGTTGGGTTAAAAATTCCGCTAATGTTATGGGTTTTATCGGTGTTTGTACCATCTTTTTTCTGACAATTATTGGCTTTAATCTTAATTATGTCTGAAAATGAAAAAATCGGGCGATCATGAAATGGCACGCAGTGTGCGATCAATTATATTATTACATTTCGATATTAACTCAAATTATTTATAAGGAAAAATTATCGGTAATTGTTTATTATTCAAAGATATAATACTAATTAATATTTCTTTACCTATTTATAAATAATGATTCCTTCTACTGAATATCAACAACGCCGCCAAAAATTTATGAAAGCCATAGGCAAAGGTGTTGCTATTTTTCGTAGTGCGCCTCAAGCAGTAATGCACAATGATGTTGAATATGTTTATCGTCAAGATAGTGATTTTTATTACTTAACAGGCTTTAATGAATCCGAAGCCGTCGCTATTTTTGCACCTAATCATAAAGAACATCAATTCATACTTTTTGTAGAGCCTAAAAATTTAGCCAAAGAAATTTGGACAGGTTATCGTGTAGGAGTAGAAGCGGCTAAAGAGGTTTATCATGCTGACATTGTCTATCCCATCAATGAATTAGACGAAAAATTATCAGAATATTTAGTAACAGGCGATCGCATTTACT
This sequence comes from Geminocystis sp., assembly GCF_041753295.1. Taxonomy (NCBI): domain Bacteria; kingdom Bacillati; phylum Cyanobacteriota; class Cyanophyceae; order Chroococcales; family Geminocystaceae; genus Geminocystis; species Geminocystis sp. The sequence continues at coordinate 3,748 of NZ_JBGSUU010000031.1, read as the reverse complement.
ATCATTTAGGGAGAGATTCCCATTTCAACGAAAAAATTATTTATCATTGGCAAAAACTGGTTAGCAGTTATCCTCGTCGTGGTAGTGGTCCTGTGGCATTAGAAGATTCTAATTTTGTTTTGCATCCCCTACGGTTAATTAAAAGTGAAGCAGAAATTGGGATGTTAAGAAAAGCGACAGAAATTTCCGTTAAAGCACATCAAAAAGCAAGAGAAATGGCACAACCGGGGCGTTATGAGTACGAAATACAAGCGGAAATTGAGCATACCTTTAGGATGTTAGGAGGTGACGGCATGGCTTATCCTTCCATAGTAGCATCGGGAGAAAATGCCTGTATATTGCACTATATTGATAATAATAGAGCGATGGAAGCAGGAGATTTATTACTAATTGACGCTGGTTGTAGCTATGGTTATTATAATGGGGATATTACTCGTACTTTTCCTGTAGATGGTAATTTTACTCCTCCACAAAAAGACATTTATCAATTAGTATTGTCGGCGCAATTACAAGCCATTGACTTAGTCAAACTGGGCAACACTTATAATCAATATCATGATAAAGCGGTAGAGGTGATAGTAGAAGGCTTAAAAGAATTAAAATTATTAAAAGGAGACAGTAAAGAGATTATTGAGGGTAAAAAATACGAACCTTTTTATATGCACCGTACAGGACATTGGTTAGGTTTAGATGTTCATGATGCTGGAAGTTATAAACAAGATAGCGAAAAATGGACAACTTTTCAACCCGGTCATGTCTTAACTGTTGAACCCGGAATATACATTTCACCTTATATTAAACCAGTAGAAGGACAACCAGAAATCTCCGATTATTGGAAAGGAATTGGTGTCAGAATTGAAGATGATGTGTTAGTTACCGAATCTGGTAATGAAGTTTTAACCATCGGTGTTGAGAAATAATTGATTAGACAAAATAAATTATAAATATCATCAAAAAATGGGCATTGCAATTGATTTTGGTACAAGTAATACAGTTATAACGAGAATCAATCCCACTACGGGAAAAGGGGAAATTATTAAATTAGCAAATATTTCCCAAAACAATCCGAAAATACCGCCATTAATTCCGAGTTTAGTTTATGTTAATAACGCTGAAAAAGAAGATATAATTATTGGGCAAAAAGTGAGAGATAAAGGTTTAGATATTAATAATAATCCTCGTTATTTTCGTGATTTTAAGCGCGGAATTGGTGCAGAAATACAGGGTTTTTTACCCACTTTAGAAGACAAAAATATTCGTTTTGAAGACATCGGGCAATGGTATTTAAGTGCTATTTTAAAAGAATTAAAAGAAACCCCAGATAGTTTGATTATAACCGTACCTGTAGATAGTTTTGAAAATTATCGTCATTGGTTAACAGGTATTTGTGAGCAATGGAATATCAACCAAGTTAGAATAATTGATGAACCAACGGCGGCGGCTTTAGGTTATGGTAGTGAAAGTGATAATTTATTATTAGTCGTAGATTTTGGAGGAGGCACTATTGACTTTTCTTTAGTAGAATTAGATTTAGGTAAAAGTAAAAAGTCTCAAGGTTTTATCTTAAAATGGGGTGAAAAATTATTAGGAGAAAATAATAAACAAAAAACAAAATTAGCCAAAGTTATTGCCAAAAGTGGTACTAATTTAGGTGGTTGTGATATTGATAATTGGATATTAGATTATTTTCATAATACTCAAGGAGTTACTAAATCTTCCCTGACTCTTCGCCTTGGAGAAAGGTTAAAAATTCAGCTATCCAGTCAAAAAACAGCCCAAGAAGTATTTTTTAATGATGTTACTCTCGACACCTATGATTTACGCCTAGATAGGGCAAAATTTGAGGAAATACTGACGGAAAATCTATTTTTTGACAAATTAGACAAAATGATAGATACTGTCTTAGAACAAGGAAAACTTGAGGGTGTACAACCATTTAATATTGACAAAGTTTTGTTAGTCGGTGGTAGTGGGCAAATTCCTGCTGTACAGACTTGGCTACAAAAATATTTCCCTTCTGAAAAAATAAAAAGTGATCAACCTTTTACTGCTATTGCCACTGGTGCTTTAAAATTAGAACAAGGTTTACAAGTCAAAGATTTTCTTTACCATAGTTATGGTATTCGTTATTGGAATCGTCGCCAAAAACGTCACGATTGGCATACTATTATACCTAGTGGGCAACCTTACCCCATGAGTAATTCCATCGAATTAACCTTAGCAGCCTCGGTGGAAAATCAACCTAGTATTGAATTAATTATCGGTGAATTAGGAGAGAAAAACACCAGTACTGAAGTATATTTCGATGGTGATCGCCTAGTAACACGGAATGTGCATCAAGGGGAGAAAAAAATACAACCTCTCAACGATAACGAAGGAGGAAAAACCATCGCCAGATTAAATCCTTTAGGTATTCAAGGAAGTGATCGTATTAAAGTATTATTTATAGTAGATGAGAAAAGGAGATTAACAATTACTGTGAAAGATTTGTTAACCAATGAAACGTTATTAAATGATGTTATAGTCGCACAATTGTCATAATTAGTGTTGAGAAGAAATTAGTTACCGTTAGACAAAAGTTGAGTTAATGTAAAGAAAAGATTGTAAGCCTCAAAATAAAATTCAAGGCTGATGAAAAATTATCCAAAAACAATATTAGTAAATTTATATTCTGTTATTGTGAGTTGTCCATTTTCTTCACTGGTGATAGTGCGATGGGTTAAGATATAGTAACCATTAATTTTCTCAAAAGTATCTTGAAAAACTGTTTTACCACCTTTAGGTTGTTTACTTTCAGGATCTAAGTATATTGAATCATACCCTTCTGACAAGTATCCTTCATCGGTGTTAAGCACTCCAAAAGTATTTATTGCCACAATAGAGTTACCAATTTTGCGATAGACAAAGGAAACTACGTTATTATTTACTTTATATTTATTACCTTCTCCAGCGCCACCGACAAGAATTTCTATCGCGCCATTTTCATCTTTTTCGCCAAAAGTAAAAGTATTTTCACCGTGACTTTTCTCAAAACTGTGATTAACTCGGTGAATAGTAATTTCCCATAATTGGCTAGTAATAGCTTTTTTGGCGGTTTCGTCTTCGATACCTGACACTTCAAACTGTAAAGAGGCTTTAATTTCTCCTTTGGCAGTATAGCTACCTTGAGGGTTGGTTAAGGTGATGTCACAGGTATAACCCGGGAAATTTTTATCCCAAGTATAACGATTTTCGTAAGCTGATTTAAAAAGTTCTTCTGCTGTAAGGGTTAATGTCATTTTTGATCCTCTAATATTTATTAATTATTATATAGCAATTTTATCATAGGATTTTTCAATTTTTGATCAAGAAGACGTATTCATGATCTAAAATACTTTAACGATTAATATTATAAGGCTTTTTATTTTCATTAGGTAATAGATTTTATTTTATATTATCGGGATATTCAATATTAATTAAAAAAACTCTTTTGATTGTCTGTTATGGTTAACAAAAAAATCCGTGAAAGTTTAAATAAAGCCTTTTTAAAAGTTAAACTATTACGACAAGATATTAATAAGTTTAAAGATAATTTAGAGATTTTATTGAAGATAACAGATAAAGAAATTAGTGAATTATTACACATAATCGGCTTAACAGAAGTAAAACAAGGGAGTAAAAAATTAATTGAAAGATTACCAGAAAATAAACGTTATCAAGGCTCACTTTTAGAAAATACTATCTATCAATTAGATACTTATAATAAGTT
>NZ_JBGSUU010000030.1:0-4965 GCF_041753295.1 Geminocystis sp. | reverse complement strand
ATATTGGAAGATTAGACGACCAAAGTATCCGTGTGCTGCTACGATGTTGTAGGTTTCTTCTTCTTGACCGAATTTGTAACCGTAGTTTTGAGATTCAGTTTCAGTGGTTTCACGCACTAAAGAAGAGGTTACTAAAGAACCATGCATTGCAGAGAACAAAGATCCACCAAATACACCAGCTACTCCTAACATATGGAAGGGGTGCATTAAGATATTGTGCTCAGCTTGGAATACAAACATGAAATTGAATGTTCCAGAGATTCCTAAAGGCATACCATCAGAGAAAGAACCTTGACCGATGGGGTAGATTAAGAATACAGCAGTGGCAGCAGATACAGGTGCAGAATAAGCAACACAGATCCAAGGACGCATACCTAAGCGGAAAGATAATTCCCATTGACGACCCATGTAGCAGAAGATTCCGATTAAGAAGTGGAATACTACTAATTGGTAAGGACCACCGTTGTATAACCATTCATCTAAAGAAGCTGCTTCCCAAATAGGGTAGAAGTGTAAACCAATAGCGTTGGAAGAAGGAACAACTGCACCAGAGATGATGTTGTTACCGTATAATAAAGATCCAGCTACAGGCTCACGAATACCGTCAATGTCAACGGGAGGCGCTGCGATGAAAGCGATAATGAAACAAGTGGTGGCAGTTAAGAGAGTAGGGATCATCAAAGTACCGAACCAGCCTACATATAAGCGGTTGTTGGTAGAAGTGATCCACTGACAAAACTGCTCCCATGCGGAAGACTGTTGTTGTTGTAAAGTGGTAGTCATCTTAGTATGATTTCTTTATGATATTTTCGAGGTACAATAAAGTGATTGCTCACTATGTTAATAAGTATAATCACTCTATAAAGTTTTGTCAAGTTTTTTCAGAAAAAAAATTTATTCTTTTTGTTAAAATAATGATCTTAAACTGATTTAAACGAAAAATAACTATAAATTGAGAATTTCTTTATGAAAATTGATTTTAAGTTTTTCATGGCAATGTCCTGCTTGGGTGATTTTGTATTCCTTATTAATACTGAATGTAATTTAGATTTTATTTGAGAAATTGACTTCAAATTGACGAGCAAAGTTAGAAAGGTTATGAAAATCACGATAGGCTTTTTGCATAAGTTTTAATTTGATTTTAATTTCTTCATTGTGAAAAATATCATTAATTTCTTGCCAAATTTGTTGCGGATTATCCCAGTTAATGATTAATTTATCTAACCCAAATTTTAATAATTCTTTTGCCATCCAAGTATTTGCCATTGTCACGGGAATATTTCCCGCAATCACCGATTCTGTAAACACTCCTGATGTTCTTTCTTGATAGGCAATCGCATCATAAGGGATTAACATAATATCAGTGTTAGCTAACAATGAAACATATTTTTCTCGATGTAAATTATCATCAGTAAGAATAATTTTTACGCCATAATTAACATGAATTAAATCCGCACTTTTTGCCGTTACTAAAGTGAAATGATCAGCAAAAATAGTTTCACATTGACTCAATTGTTTGATGATTTGCCAACCTTTTTCTTCTCGAGGAGGTCCTGCCCACCAACAAATGATATTGTTATTATTCTTAGGTAATTTTTCAATAAATTCTGTATGAGGAATAGGCATTACAGTAAAAGATTCTTCAAAATATTTATTCATAGAATCTGCTAATAATTGACTGTCACTAAATAAATGAAAATGATTCGATTTTACGGCTTTTTTTAAAAGTTTATTTAAAAGTTTATAAAAGAATTTAGTTTTATGTTGATGAAAATTATGACGATATAAAACCCAAATATATAAATTATTCTTTGGTAAAAATAAAATTGACAACCATAAAGCGAATAACTGTAGATGAATAAATCTTTCTATAAAAATAATTTGAGGTGATTTATTAGTAGATAATTTTTCTTTTAAATAGAACTTAATACTATCACTAAATATTTTTATTTGTTGTAATTTATAAAAAAAATTTGCATCTATTTCTAACTTATTTCCTCTTAAATCATCATGCCAATTATCAGGTAAATTAGGTAAATTTTCTTCAGGAGAATAAATAACTTCATGATGCCAACCAAGAATTTTGGTAGCTTGACTTATAGAATTATGATAGGGAATAATATGCCCTTCTCCACCCATTAAATTAGGAATTAAAGAGATAAATATAGGAGAATAATTCATAATTGGTAAAAAAAAAGAATTTATCGACAAAAAAAAGGTGGGAATCACCCACCCGAATAATTAACGTTTTGCTAATTTTTTGTTAGGAAGTTTTCGTAAACGAATTGATTCTGGAGTGACTTCCACTAACTCATCAGGGCCTATGTACTCTAATGCTCTTTCTAAGCTCATTTCGATAGGTGCTTGTAGTTGTACCAATTCATCACCAGTTGCAGAACGGTGATTTGTTAATTGCTTGGTTTTACAAACATTAATTTCAACATCTTGGGCACGGTTACTTTCACCGATAATCATGCCTCGATATACTTTTGTGCCCGGATGGATAAAGAATATTCCTCTGTCTTCAGCATTTTTCATGGCATAGAAAGTAGAAACTCCCTCTTCAAAGGAAATAAGTACACCGTTATAACGAGTTTCTAAGTCACCAACTAAGGGGCGATATTCATGAAAACTATGATTCATAATACCTTCACCTTTGGTCATGCGGATAAAATCTCCACGGAAACCAATTAAACCTCGTGCAGGTACAATAAACTCTAATTGAGTGCGTCCATTACCACTAGATTGCATATCTTGCATTTCAGCTTTTCTTTGCCCTAAACGCTCAATACAAGATCCTTGTCCTTCTTCGGGTACGTCTAAAACGAGGTATTCAAAAGGTTCATAAGGCTGTCCGTTTACTTGACGATAAATTACTTGAGGTTGAGATACTTGAAACTCAAATCCTTCCCGACGCATATTTTCAATTAAGATACCTAAGTGTAACTCTCCACGACCTGAGACAACGAATTGCTCTGCGGATTCACCGTCTTCAACTCTTAAAGCTACGTTGGTTTGTAACTCTTTATCAAGGCGATCGCGGATTTGACGAGAAGTAACGAATTTACCTTCTTGTCCTGCGAAAGGAGAATTATTAACGGCGAATGTCATGCGTAAAGTAGGTTCATCAACCTTAATTAAGGGTAAGGCTTGAGGTTCGGTAGGGCAGGTGATGGTTTCTCCAATATTTGCATCGGCAAAACCAGCTACGGCAACAATATAACCAGCACTAGCTTCGGGTAATTCTACTCGTTGTAAACCGTTAAAACCAAGTAATTTACTAATCCGAGCTTTAACCATACTACCATCTTCTTTAATTAAAGCAGCTTGTTGTCCAGCCTGAATTGTACCATTATGGATTTTACCGATAACAATACGTCCTAAATATTCAGAATAGTCGAGGGTGGTAACTTGTAATTGTAAAGGTTTATTAGGATCTCCAGCAGGAGGTGGAACATGACCTAAAATAGCTTCAAATAAAGGTTTCATATCCACACCTTCATCTTCAATATTAGCTTTAGCATAACCGCTAATACCTGAAGCATAAAGGGTGGTAAAATCACACTGATCATCATCAGCACCTAACTCCACAAATAAGTCAAATACTTTATCTACTGCTTTATCAGGTTCGGCTTGAGGTCTATCAATCTTGTTAACTACGACAATAGGACGCAAACCTTTTTCTAAGGCTTTTTTAAGTACAAAACGGGTTTGAGGCATTGGTCCTTCGTTAGCATCGACGATTAAAACGCAACCGTCAACCATTCCTAAAACTCGTTCAACTTCACCGCCAAAGTCAGCGTGTCCGGGGGTATCAACTATATTAATTAATGTATCTTTATAACGTACTGCTGTATTTTTAGAAAGAATAGTAATTCCTCTTTCTCTTTCAATGTCATTAGAGTCCATTACACAGGTAGGTACTTCTTCACCTTCTCGGAAAATACCAGACTGTTTTAATAGTGCATCAACTAAGGTTGTTTTGCCGTGATCAACGTGGGCAATAATCGCAAGATTGCGAATGGGGAGAGACATAAATCTGTTATTTTAATGTAATGATTATTTATAGTCCCTTAATTCTACCTGATAATTGTTATTGTTTGTTAAATTGTGTTTTTATTTTTTGATTTTTGAGTTATGGTGTGCCCAGATTTTTTCTTCATCATCTTTTTTCTTTAAGCATTTGATTTATTGATCTGCTTCTGTTCAAAACTATTGAATTTTCCTATATTTTTTTTGTTAGATTTGTCTTCATGGGTAACAAGTCGATAGTCAGCAAAGAATATTTTGTAATTTATATTGACTTTTTTTTAATCCTTCGTTATCATAGAATATGTGAATCAAATCCCATGGGATTGTAGCTCAGCTGGTTAGAGCGTCCGCCTGTCACGCGGAAGGTCGCGGGTTCGAGTCCCGTCAGTCCCGTCTTTTTTGTTTGAAGTTAGAGAAAAAAACTTTAAGATTTTTATTTGTACAGTAACAAATTATTTGTCATCGGTAACAGATTAGTGTCGTCAGTTCCAAATTAAATGACGTGATCACAAATTAGTGTCATCTAATTTGGAACTGACGGGACTCGCTTTCAATTCTCACAGAGAATCCTTTCTCGATCGAAAGTGATTTGCTAACCGCTATAGCAGTACACCTACACCCTTATTGCTGGGAGTGCGCCTAGTTTCTCTATCTAAAGATAGACAGCATCAGGGCAAGTAGTTAGCAGGAGCAGAAAGCAAACTTCTTAGAAGAAGTAAACTACTCCTCATTTTTCATAGAACAGAGGTTATGAAAACTTGATCTACGGCACTGTTAGGGCGTGGCATCAATTAAGCCAGATTATGATTGAAGCTAAATAAATACCTCCTTTTAAAATTTATTTTTCGTTTATCATATCTGGTAGCGATTGCTCTATACTGTTTTAATCTGGCAAAAAAGTTCTCTATTAAATGTCTTGCTTGATATAAATAT
>NZ_JBGSUU010000029.1:0-42096 GCF_041753295.1 Geminocystis sp. | reverse complement strand
AAGATGATTTTGCTTTCCTTTTTTAATTCCATTTTTGTGAATATGTTTAGACCCGCACTCTGGACATTGTATCATTTTTTTATTTTTGATAATTTGACCCCTTTATCTAAAAATCATACCTTAATTCAGCAACGCCAAAAGTTATTGTACTATATTTTAACGATAGAAAAAAACCAGACAGTTGCAGAAAAAATCCTAATAGAATGAAATAGGGTTGACGAAAAATATTTAAGGTATTAATAGAAAATCCATGAATAACATAATATTTTGCCATCGCCATTCCAAAACAAAATTCAAATAATCTAGTTAAAGCGAATCCACCCGGTGCAAGCGCACCTCCACCAAAGCCTAAAATTTTGTTAAAGACAAGTAATGATGTAGTGATAACAATAGCACTAACAACTATTTTAATTATTAGGCTTATTACAAGAAAGTTTTTGATGGATAATTTTTTGAGAAAATAAAAAAGAAGGGGAAAAAGTAAATAAAGTTGTAGAATAATCGGCACAAACCAAGTAGCAGGAATAATGTTAAGAAAAATAGATCCTAATACATAGGTTTTTAACAATCCTAAAACACTTTTATATAGATAAAAATTGATGGATAAATAAATCGCTAAAACTATCCAATATGAAGGATATAGTCTTGAAAATCTTTTCTTAAGAAAATCAACCCAACCAATTCTATTTGTTTTTTTCTCTGATAAAAATGCTGAAAGAGTTAAACCAAAACCGCTTAAAATAAAGAAAAGATGAACACCTTGATAACCCATTCCAAATATCAAATTAAAGAAATTAAAGAATAGATGATCTAAGCTATCATTAGGAAGAATAAAGACAGTATCTAATCCACATTTATACAACAAATCTCCATGAATACCTAAACATTCAGGAAGTAAAACTGTTTCTATATTTAGATTCGGTAAAAAAGCTACTACCCATAAGTGACAAGCAATCACTCCTAAAGAAGCGAATATACGCAAATAATCTAAATAAACGATTTTTTTGACGACAGAGGGGGGAGAAGTTGATTGCATAAATTCTCTTTTCAAAAGTGAATCATAGAAAATTTACATTAATTTGTCAATTACTTTGTTTGTTCATATTATCAAAGTTTATATGCAAACCCCTCCCCAAAATTGAGGCAATAAAAAAAGTCCCCAGATTGGGGATTTAGGGCTAAGATAAATAACTATACGTCGTAAGGTGCTTTACCAGAGAATTTGAGGGTGACAGGCTCAGGATTTTTACCAATACTTCTGTCTTTTTTACCGTGAAATTCACGACCTTCGTTAACTTTCTCAGGGAATACACCATCAGCAGGATGAAGATATTGGATTTCACCAGTAGGATAAATACGGTAAATTTTATAATCTTCGATTTTAGGTTTAAATTTAGTGCGGAATTGAGTGCCTAAAGCCAAACATTGCTCTTTACGCGCAAAATAGAATAAATTTTCACCCTCATTCATGATAGCCGCGCCACCAGTAGGCATTTCAAAAACTTGCTCAGTTTTACTTGTCCAAGTAATAGCATATTTTTCCTCTCTGTCAGCCGCAGAAAGTAAACCGCCAGTGCTACCACCAAATTTAGGTAGTTTTCCAGTGAGTTGAATTGTTTCGCTCATACAGATATTTACTTTTATGGTAATTATATTTACTATCTAGGCAATGCTACCACTGAGGTTAGCAAATTTGTACATATTTGTTATGAACTGTAACAGTTTGTTACTTTATATAATATTTTGTATTTTATTTTTACTCTCCATCAGTGTCTTAAAGTTACTTTTTTTGTGGACATTGCCCACCCTACTTTTTTCCTTTACTTAATTTTAATTCTAGGGGTATATCTAGGTCTAATTCTTCTAATAGTTCTTTTTGCTCAAAAACTTCGTCAGGTGTGCCTTGTAGAGCGATTTTACCCCTATCCATAACGAAAATCCAGTCCGCCCACCGATAAATAAAATCAAGATCGTGGGTTGCCAGTAAAATAGTTGTGCCTTCTTGGAAAATATGCTCTAATTGTTTAGTTAAATCTTTTCTTTGTTTGGGATCAAGGTATGCTGTAGGTTCATCTAATAATAATATTTTTGGTTTTAAAATCATTACATCGGCGATCGCCAAACGTTTTTTTTGTCCTAAACTAAGATAATTAACAGGAAAATGGGCTAATTCTTCTAAATTAAAGTCTTTTAAAGTCTGAGTCACTCTGTGGGAAATTTCTGTATTTGACTTTCCTAAATTACATAAACCATAGGATAAATCTTCTTCTACCGTAGTGGCAACTAATTGTTGTTCAGGATCTTGAAATACTAAACCTACTTGCTGATACCACGCTTTTAAGGATTGACGATTATGTGTTAAAAGTTTTCCCTCAATACGAATAACTCCCTTACTAGGTTGATATAAGCCATTTGCTATGCGTAAAAAAGTCGTTTTACCCGAACCATTATTACCAATTAAACCATAACGTTTGCCTTTTTTGATGTGTAGAGAAAGATTATTAATCGTTGGTTTTTGACTACAGGGATAAGTATAAAATAAATTTTCAAATTCAATCATGGAGTTAATTTTTTTGTGAATAAAGTTATCATATTTACTGCTTTAAAAAGTTTTATATGTTATGGAATTGCTCGTAAATCTCTCGAAATTTAGAGAACTTTTAACTAAATTTTGGTTAATTTTCCCCAATCTAGGGAGGCTTTTTAAATAGCTTCTAAAATAGGCTTAATTGCCCTTCACCTTTTAAGCGCCAACTGTCTTCTCCTACCCTTTCGGCGATGTCTTCTAAGACAGTTAAAATAGTTTGATTTTCGGGGGTTGTACCATTTTTTAATAACGGTAAAATATTTAACACAATTTCGTTAAAAGAAGAACTTTTATTTTCCCTTGACTTTCTTCTTAAAAAGCTGATTAAATAATACTTAATTCTCAGTTTGACATCAATATGTGATTTGAACTTAGTTTCTTTTTTGATATTAAATAATTCTGTTTTTTCTTCATAATCAAAGTTATCTAATAAAATCGGTGTTAAATCTGAATATTCTTTCTTCAATAAATCTAAAAACCCTAATTCTAAACCTTTTATAATCAATTCATCATTAATTTGCTCAAGGGTTGCCCCATCATTTTTAGCAATTACTCCCTCAATAGTTTGGATGACAATTTCTGCCATATCCATGCCTAAGTTAGCTTTCAAAATTGTGCGAGGAGTACGCACTTTACGAAAATTAATAATAAGTTGCCCTGATAATACGGTAAAGGGATTTTGACGTTTTTTAAAGCTAGTTTGTCCATTTTTTTGAGCTACTGCGCCCACATATTCTAAACCGCAACTTTCGGCGGTATCAATAATTAAATGCCAAAATTCGGGATCTTTATGGGCAAATACAAAAGACAACCATCTATCGAATTTTAAAACTCGATACATTTCTTTGATACTTTGGGCGATTAATTGGTTATATTCATCCTTTGTTTTTTTATTTTCTCCTCCTTCAATAGCTTCTAAATTATAGTCACTTTCTGTTACTTCTAAATCTAGCCAACCATTCCACATAGTTGATAAATCTAGGTAAGGAATTTTTTTCCCGTAGGGTGGATCTGTGTAAATATAATCTATACTTTCATTAGGTATAAAACTTAAATCTGTAGCAGAATTTTTGACAATTTGAGCGTTAAAAATGGTTTTTTCATTTATATAATATTCCATCTCTTTTTTACCATTTAAAACTCTATTAAATTTAGTTTCAAAAACATCTATTGTATTTTTAAATGTTGGATTTTTCGCTATTCTATATCTGTAATAATAACCAAAATGATTTCCTCCTCCTTTTGGAGTTGCATGAAAAGTTTTATTAATTATACTAACTGTATTGTAAAAAGCTAATAACAATGATTTTTGAATATTGATATTTTTTTCTTTCTTAATTAAATACTTTAAAAAAGCTAATTGAGCAATTTGTTTATTAGTAAATAAATCCTCTATATTTGTTACATCTGAACCTTTAGGCAACTTTAAACCTTTCGGATAAGGATATTTTTTTAAGGTTTTTTGTATCTCTTCTTCTGTGGTAGGTTCACCTTTTTGATAAGCTAATTTTACTCTTTCAAATGCTTGTTTAAATTCATTAATTTTTACTGGTACAGATAATGAATCTACCATAAAAACAGATAAAGGATTAATGTCTATATGTATAGCTTTTCTACCAGTCATTAAAGCCTCAATTGCCGTGACTCCGCTACCACCAAAAGGATCAAGAATTACATCATCAGGTTGACTAAAATTTTTAATATAAGTATTGACTATATCCCATGATTGTCTAGTAAAATATGGATTACATCCAAAATGTCTTTTTGCAGCTTGTTTTTTCGTTGCAATTTCTGTTAATAAAGGACGATTTAAGTAATCGAAAGATCCCCCTAAATCCCCCTTAGAAAAGGGGACTTCCACGCCTTTCTCCCCACTTAATAAGGGGGGCAGGGGGGGATAAAATTTGTTATCATAAGAAAAAGTCTTCCCCAGTTGAAAACTATTTAAAGACAAAAATTGACTTAATTGCTCATAATAATAATCAAATTCATCGAGGGGAAAATATAAAATTGGGGTATCCGTTGCAGAGGTTTTAAATAAACTAAATTCTAAGCCATTACAGAGGGCAAAATAATTACTTCTGACTTCAGGATGATAAGCATAACTATAAACTTGCTCGACATGATCACCATTTTTAATATTCTCATTTGGTGCTTTAGCATCTAACACCCAACCGTAATTATTTTCAATTTTTAAGAGATAATCAGGTATCAAATTAATTTTACGTTTTTTACTGCCAACTTTCAAGAAAGGATGTTGTAAACTTTTACTGCGAATAATATTTTTTTCCGTATAACCAAGGGTTTTTAATAAAGGTAAAATAATCACTTCTCTAACACTATCTTCTTTAAAGTCTGGATTATTTTTAATACTTAGAAAATCTAAATCTTGAAAAATTTTACTCATATTAAACTATTTTTTTTAACCGTTATTAACGACTCGTGATGATAAATATTTTTTTTGACAAATTAGAAAGAGATTGAAAATAGTATTTCTCTTTTTTTCTTTCGCCCCATAAGTTATAAAATAGTGGTGAAAAAACATTGTCTTTTTTAAGAGTATCACAATCACAATGATAAGAATTGGTAACGGTTACGATTTGCACAGATTAGTGGAAGGAAGAAAACTTATTTTAGGTGGTGTGGAAATTGATCATCATCTCGGTTTATTAGGTCATAGTGATGCTGATGTATTAACTCATGCTATTATGGATGCTTTATTAGGTGCTTTAAGTTTAGGGGATATAGGACATTATTTTCCTCCCACTGATCCAAAATGGGCTGGTGCTGATAGTATGGAATTGTTAGCTCAAGTACATCAATTAATTCTTGATAGAGGTTGGGTTATTGGTAATATTGATAGTGTAATTGTGGCAGAGCGTCCTAAATTAAAGCCTCATTTATCTGCTATGATTAATTCTTTAGCTCAAAAATTAGACATTCCAGCCGATAACATAAGCGTAAAAGCTACAACTAATGAAAAATTAGATGCTGTGGGTAGAGAAGAGGCTATTTGTGCTTATACGGTGGTTTTATTATGTCAAAAATCTTCATCATAATCACCAAGGAAGATTACTACCATCCCAACTAAAAAATTTACCACTATCTTTAATAGTTAGATTCTCCATAACAGATAATAATTGTTGAGTGCAAAGACTAACAGAAAATAGTTTTTCTTGAGGGACATTTTTTTGAAAAGGAGCGGATAACTGTGTATCTGTTGTACCCGGATGTAAAGCGATAACAATAGTATTTTTACTAACTCGACTATATTCAATGGCGATATTTTTCAGTAACATATTTAAAGCAGCTTTAGAAGCACGATAACCATACCAACCGCCTAGTTGATTATCTTCAATACTGCCCACTTTAGCGGAAATACTAGCAAAAATACTCCGTTGTGAATGTTTTAATAACGGTAATAAATGTTTAGCCCATAAAGCGGCAGGAATAGTATTAACTTGAAAATATCGTAATAAATTATCGGCGTTAAGATGTTTTAAACTTTTTTCGGGTTGTAAATTATCTTCATGTAAAATACCCACACAATTAATCACTAAATGTAAATTATCGACTTGAGTTTTAATATATTGAGTAGCTTGTTCAATATCGTTTTCTTTCGTTACATTTACTTTTATGGTGGTTAATTTATCAGGATATAAACTTTCTAAGGATAATAAATTTTTCGCCGTTTCTTCTGTGCGATAAGTAGCAAAAAGATGATGGACATTAGTATCAGTTAGTAACTGTTGCACAAAACCGTTACCAATGCCTTGACTTGCCCCGATGATTAAGATATTTTTAGCCATGAGGATTTTTAGTTCTATATTTAACAGAATTACCGTGGGAAGGCAAACCTTCGGCGGTGGTTAAATCGATGATTGCTTGACTTACTGTTTGTAAAGCCTTAGGGCTATATTCTATTAAACTTGAATATTTCATAAAGGTTTCAACTCCTAAAGCAGAAGCATATCTAGCCGCGCCTGATGTTGGTAAAGTATGATTAGGTCCTGCTAAATAGTCTCCCACGGCTTCGGGGGTGGAATTACCTAAGAAAATTGCTCCTGCGTGACGGATATGTTCTACTAATTCCCAAGGGGATTCTACTTCTAATTCTAAATGTTCGGGAGCGAATAAATTTGATAATTCTGCGGCTTGAATTAAATTTTCCGTAAGTATAATCACACCATAATGAGCGATGGCTTTTTCCGTTAAAATACGTCGGGGATGATCTTCTAATTGTTTGATAACTTCCGTTTGTACTTGTTCGGCTAGTTTAGCACTATCGGTAATTAAAATCGCTGCGGCCATGGGATCATGTTCTGCTTGTGCTAACAAATCAACGGCTACATGAACGGGATTTGCGTGTTTATCGGCGATAATTAGCACCTCACTAGGTCCTGCTAAGGAATCAATGCCCACAGTACCATATACTTCTTTTTTCGCTAAAGTTACATAAATGTTGCCCGGTCCAGTTATTACATCTACTTTAGGGATGGTTTCTGTACCATAGGCTAACGCCGCCACCGCTTGAGCTCCTCCTACACGATAAATCTCGGTTACTCCTGCTTCACTGGCTGCTACTAATACGGAGGGATTAATTTTCCCCTCTTGACTCGGCGGTGTTACCATGACAATTCTCGGTACTTTTGCCACTTTTGCTGGAATCGCATTCATCAATACAGTACTAGGATAAGAGGCTCTTCCCCCAGGTACATATAAACCAGCTCTATCCACAGGAGTATAACGTCTTCCTAACACTACATTATCTTCTTCAAACTGTACCCATGATTTTGGTACTCTTTTTTGGTGAAAAGCCTCAATTTTTTTGGCTGCTAGTTTGATGGCTTTTAGTAAATCTCTCGAAATCTGTTGATAGGCAGCGTCAATTTCGGACCCACTCACTTTCAATTGGGTAATCACTTGTCGGTCAAATTTTTCAGTATATTCCAACAAAGCCTTATCACCCCGTTTTCTCACCATAGAAATGATTTCTTTGACGATGGCTGACTGTGTTTCTATCTGTTCATTGTGAGTGCGATCGCTAATGCGTTGCAGTTCTTGTTTGGCTTCAAATGGTTCTGTTATTATTCGCAGCATTTAGATTATATAAAACTAAATAAACCTTAATTATTGGTTTTATCATAGCAGTTTTATTAATTAACCATAAACAGTGACTTTGTTTTCTGAAAAATTATTATCTTGCTTTACTTAAAATTAACGATCAACTATCTTCAGAATCTTGAGATAAAATGTTAGATCATCTTATCTTAGTTGGCATTATATGTTTAATCGTATTCTCCGTTCTACTAAACGCTGGATTAGTAATAACTCCGAAAATGCTTTAGAAGAAGCATATCAAAGCGCTGTAGCTATTCAGAAAATTGAGGAAGAACATTTTAAAGGTCAAAAAATTGATCCGAAAAATTGTAATTATGGCGATAAAGTTTTTGCTTATTTTGATGGTGAATTACGTTCTAACTTACAAATTATTAATCTTAAATTAGGTCAATTTAAAACTAGCAAATCAGTTCATAATTTTTTAAATCATAATGGAAAATCTCTTAAACATAAACAAGAATATAATGGTCTAACAGAGACAATATATACACAGGATTTAATTTTAGAAAGACTAAATTTTATTGATAAAATTATTGATAAATATAATTATAATTATTATGATACCTCTTTAAAAGTTATTGAAGTAAAAGAAGAAAATAATTCTAATAATAGTGTAGTAAAATCAATACCAAAAAATAAGAATAATCTTGAACCAAGTATTGAAACCGTCTCAGATAAAACCAGTGTTTTGCCCCGTTCTTTTTTACGAACTTTGGATAAAATTAGACAAGAAATAGATCCTAAATCCATAGAAACAGAAAATAATGTTATTAATAAATTTAGAAAATCGAGATATAAAACTGCTATTTCAGTTAAGTTTTTATTGCTGTTAATTATAGTACCTTTATTAGTCCATAATTTAAGTAAAATTGCTTTAGGAAAAGTATTCGTTGATCCTTATTTTGACAATCATGAACAAGTAATATTTATTAATCAAGATTTAGAAGAAGAAGCATTAATAGAATTAAAAACCTTTGAAGAAAATCTGAATTTAAGAACTATTATTGGGTTAACCCCAAAATTATCTCCTGAAGAAAAAGAAGATAAAATTAGGGAAAAAGCATTAGAATTAGCGGATAATTTTAGAGGTAAAAGTTCCAATGCTATTAAAAATATATTCGCTGATATTTTATCTTTAATAGCTTTTGGATTTGTGATTTTTTTTAGTAAAAGAGAGTTATTAATTTTAAAGTCTTTTATTGATGAAACTCTTTATGGTTTAAGTGATTCAGCAAAAGCATTTTTAATTATTCTTTTTACTGATATATTTGTAGGCTTTCACTCTCCTCACGGATGGGAAATTATCTTAGAAAGCATTACTCGTCATTTCGGATTACCTGAAAATAGGGATTTTAACTTTTTATTTATTGCTACTTTTCCCGTAATTTTAGATACGGTTTTAAAATATTGGATTTTCCGTTATCTTAATCGTATCTCTCCCTCCGCCGTGGCTACTTATAAAAATATGAATGAATAGATTTTTCAAGAGTAAAATCAAAGTTGAATTTTACTTAAATTAGCCCTAGGATTATCTTTACTAATTTCTCTGATTTTTTCATAATATTCTTTTTCTTGAGCAGTAATATTATTAGGAGTAGCTAGAGCGATTTTGACTAATAAATCACCATAATCACCTTTCGTACTACTCCAACCTTTACCCTTTAATCTTAAAGATTGCCCATGACGAATACCAGCAGGAATTTTTACTTTCACTTCACCTTCAGGAGTCGGCACGGTAATTTCAGCCCCTAAAACAGCTTCATGAGGTGAAATAGGCACTTCACACACTAATTTATCATCTTCAAATTGAAAAAAATCATGGGGTTGTAACTCAACTTTAAGATATAAGTCACCTCTTTGTTTCGAGAGAGGATTCAACTGCCCTTTTCCTCTTAATCTAATTTTAGTGCCATTTTTAGCACCTGCTGGAATTTTAACATTAACAGTCTCCGCACCTAAATTGAGTTTAGTTTCGATACCATGATAGGCTTGACTATATTTTAAATTGATAGTTTTTTCTATATCACTACCTTTAGCATTACTAAATGATTGAGATTGTGTGCCAAAACCGCCACTATTAGAAAACCCAGAAGTGCTTGTATTTCGAGGATTATTATTAGCAAAAGGGCGCCCTAATAAATCATTGATAAAATCATCAAAATTAGCATAATCTCCAAATTTAAAATCATTAACATTAACTTTGGTGTTGCTAGAGGTAGAATTTGCCCAAGGAGATTGTCTGCTTTCGGATTGTTGCCAATAACGGCCAAATTGATCATATTTTTGACGTTTTTCTGTATCGCCTAAAACTTCGTAGGCTTCACTAATTTCTTTAAATTTTTCTTCTGATGCTTTATTGTCAGGGTTTCTATCGGGATGATATTTAACGGCTAATTTGCGAAAAGCCTTTTTGATTTCTTCAGAAGTGGAACTTTTATTCACTCCTAATACTGAATAATAATCTTTATAATCATTTGCCCCCATATTTTTCTCTCTTACTCTTATAAATTAAACATAATTATAAAATTATAATAGTTCTGATTTACATAAAAAAATTTTGGTGCGGAAAATTATTCTTGATGATGTGAAAATCTTAGAGCATTTATGATGGAAAAATATCAGTAATTCTGAGATTGAGTTTCATTATTGACGATTAATTGCTCATTAAAATAATCTGAAGTTTTGCTTTGTGAAATAACTTTTCCTAGTTGTGCTTCAATAGCTGCCGTGACTTCTTCACAAGATTTGCCCATAATTCCCGTGACTTTTTCTTGGACTCTACCATCAGGATAAATAATAAATTCTAATGTTTCCATAGTCATAAGATGATAATTTCCTCCTCATTAATATTAAGTTTAATAATTGTTTTACTTTTAATCTAGTTACTTTAGTAATAAACAAAAGCCAGATTTAATAATTATAACCTGACATTAGAAGACTAATTTAAAGAGAAAAAGAAAGAAGAAAAATGATAAGATGATTTTTGCTATAGCTAGTAATAATAGAGAAAAATAAATGGCAGAAACATTGATGTTTAATGCTTTACGTCAAGCTATTGATGAAGAAATGGCGAAAGATGATAAAGTATTTGTCTTGGGTGAAGATGTAGGACAATATGGTGGTTCATATAAAGTAACCAAAGGTTTATACGAAAAATATGGAGAATTTAGAGTATTAGACACTCCTATTGCCGAAAATAGCTTTACAGGGATGGCAGTAGGTGCAGCAATGGCAGGATTACGTCCTATAATTGAAGGGATGAATATGGGTTTTCTGTTACTTGCTTTCAACCAAATCGCCAATAATGCAGGAATGATGCGTTACACTTCAGGAGGAAATTATAAAATTCCTGTGGTTATTAGAGGGCCAGGAGGTGTAGGCAGACAACTTGGAGCAGAACATTCTCAGCGATTAGAGGCTTATTTTCAGGCAGTGCCAGGGTTAAAAATTGTCGCTTGTTCTACGGCTTATAATGCTAAAGGTTTGTTAAAATCCGCCATTAGAGATGATAATCCTGTGTTATTTTTTGAACACGTTTTATTATATAATCATAAAGAAAATCTGCCTAATTATGAATATACAGTACCTTTAGATAAAGCAGAAATCGTCAGAAAAGGGAAAGATGTAACTATTTTGACCTATTCTCGGATGAGACATCATTGTCTTCAGGCTTTAAAACAAATCGAAAAAGACGGTTATGATCCTGAAATCATCGATTTAATTTCCCTTAAGCCTTTAGATATGGCAACTATTGGTGAATCTATCGGTAAAACCCATAAAGTAATCATCGTGGAAGAATGTATGAAAACTGGTGGTATTGGTGCTGAATTAACGGCTTCTATTAATGATCAATTATTTGACGAATTAGATGGCCCTGTGGTGCGTTTATCATCTCAAGATATTCCTACTCCTTATAATGGCACATTAGAAAGATTAACCATCGTACAACCTGAACAAATTGTTGATGCGGTAAAAAAAATCATGACTAACCAAATTTAAAATCATTAGGAATTAGAAAGGAAACGGGGAATTAGGAATTAAAAAGGAAACGGGGAATTGATGATGTTAAAAATATTCTCTATTCTCTATCCTTAATTCTTAATTCGACCTTTAATATTATTATCTTTCAATATACAAAATATTTATTACTAATTAATGGAAAAGCAAAGAGTATTTATTATTTTAATAATTGTTTTAATTGCTACTTCAATCTTAACTTTGATCAATTTACCTTTACAATTAGGGTTAGATTTAAGAGGTGGATCTCAATTAACCATTCAATTACAAACCACTCCTGAAGTGCCAGAAATTACTCCCGAAAAACTCGAAGGGGTACGCACAGTTATTGATAATCGAGTCAATGGTTTAGGGGTATCAGAAGCAGTAGTACAAAGTGTGGGAAGCGATCGCATTTTAGTACAATTACCGGGGGTAAATGATCCCCAAGAAGCAGAAAGAGTATTAGGAGGTACAGCACAATTAGATTTTCGTACCGAAACCGATAACCCTGAAATTCAAGCCCAATATCAAATTAAACAACAAGAAATAGGAGAATTAATTTTTCAAGCACAATCCTTAAAAGGAGAAGAATTAACGGCACAGGAGGCAAAAATTGAAGCAAAAAAAGCAGAAATAGCGGTATTATCTCAACAGTTATACACAAAAAGCGAATTAAACGGTGAAAAGCTCAAAAATGCTAATTATCAGCCTACCCAACAAGGTAATGATTGGGAAGTGGTGCTGGAATTTAATGATGAAGGAGGCAAATTATTTGCAGAATTAACTAAAAGTATCGCAGGTACAGGACGTACTTTAGGAATTTTTCTTGATAATCAATTAATTAGCGCTCCCGGTGTTAGTGCGGAATATGCTAGTACGGGAATTATGGGCGGTAGAGCAAGTATTTCTGGCGGTAGTGGTTATACCCTCGAACAAGCTAGAGAGTTAGCTTTACAGTTAGAAGGGGGAGCTTTACCTTTACCCGTTAAAATAGTGGAAAATCGTACCGTTGGTGCAACTTTAGGACAAGATAGCATTCGCCGAAGCATTATTGCAGGAATTTCAGGTTTACTCCTTGTTTTAGTGTTTATGGCGGTTTATTATCGCTTACCCGGTATCATTGCAGATTTTTCTTTAATTATTTACGCTGTACTAAATTTAGCTTGTTTTTCTTTAGCAGGAGTAACTTTAACTTTACCCGGTATCGCAGGTTTTCTCCTTAGCATTGGTATGGCAGTTGATGCAAATGTATTAATTTTTGAACGTACTAGAGAAGAATTAAGAGACGGAAAAACCTTATATCGCTCAGTAGAATCAGGATTTTATCGAGCATTTTCAAGTATTTTAGATGGTAACGTGACTACCTTAATCGCTTGTGTGGCTTTATTCTGGTTAGGCTCAGGTTTAGTGAAAGGGTTTGCTTTAACTTTAGGTATCGGTGTTGTTATTAGTATGTTTACAGCGTTAACTTGTACTCGTACTTTTATGTTAATTACGGTGTTAGGTTTTCCCACTATCCGTCAACGCCCAGAATTATTCTGCCCTAATATTAAACCAGCTAATAATTAATTATGCTCCTTTCTTTCAAAGTTGGGATTTGCCCTCCTCCCTCCTATTCTGAGAATGAAATAGGGAGATTAAAAGTCCCCAAAATTGGGGATTTAGGGGCAATAAAAACTATTCATTATTCATTATTTTTTTACTTATGATTAAATTTAGCGTTGTTAAATGGGAAAAAATTTGGTGGAGTATCTCTGCTATTTTATGTGTTGGAAGTGTGATCGCTATGGTTATTTCTTATACTTCTATTGGTACTATTTTACGTCCTAGTCTTGATTTTGTCGGTGGCACAAGATTGCAAGTAGAATTAGATTGTACCATAGCTAATAACTGCGATCGCCCTTTGACAGTAAATGAAGTTAGAGAGATTTTAGACTCTGAAAATTTAGGCAATAATAGCAGTATTCAAATTGTCGGAAAAGATCAACATGGTATCTCTATTCGTACAAAAACTTTAGACGTAGATGAGAGAACAAAATTACAGCAAATATTAACAGAAAAAATCGGCATATTTGATGAAAAAACCATCCAAATTGACACGGTAGGACCAACCATAGGAAAAGAATTATTTATATCTGGACTTTTAGCGTTAATAGTCTCTTTTACGGGGATTATTGTTTATTTAAGTTTTCGATTTAAAACTGATTACGCTATTTTTGCCATTATCGCTTTATTCCACGACGTTTTAGTGACTACGGGAGTTTTTGCCATTTTAGGTTTAGTGGGTGGCGTGGAAGTCGATACTCTTTTTCTCGTGGCTTTATTAACTATTACTGGGTTTTCTGTTAATGATACCGTAGTAATTTATGATCGTATTCGAGAAATTGCTAAAGAAGCGAATACCCAGAATATTAATGAAATTGTCGATCAAGCGGTATTACAAACCTTAACACGTTCTATTAATACCAGTTTAACTACTCTTTTGCCCGTAGTAGCCATTTTCTTATTCGGTGGTGAAACCCTTAAATTTTTCGCTCTTGCCTTAATCGTAGGCTTTATTTGCGGAGCTTATTCAAGTATTTTTATTGCTAGTACTTTACTTGGTTGGTGGCGTAAAGTTTCCCAAAAAAAAGCAGTTACAGCATAGTTAAAATAGTAGGTTGGGTTGAAAAAATTAAAACATAACCCAACAATTTTTTTTAGATAGAATCATAATGAAAACGACAAGCTAAAAAATCAATTTGAGTTTTAGTAATGCGATAAATTAAACGATGTTCTAAATCAATTCTTCTTGACCAAATATTACTATCTATATACTTTAAAGGTTCTGGTTTTCCTATGCCTTTAAATGGATTTTTCATGACTTCAGTGACTAAGTCTAATATTTTTTCGGCTTTTTTTTCATCATTCTTAAACCACCATTTTAAATCGCTTTTAAATTGACTACTAAACCCCGGAATTTGTACAAAAGATTGTTCTATTTCTGCTTGAGGGGAAGATTTATTTTCTTTCTTTTTCTTACTCAATTCCTAACTCTCCTTTTAAATCCTCCATTGATTGTGGTTTGATTTTTCCTGTGGTAGATTCTTCTATGGCATCAAATAAATTACGAGCATTATTAGGAGATCTTAACAAATAAACTGTTTCTACTAAACTACGCAAATCAGATTCGGCAATTAAAGCGACATTTTCTCTATTACGACGATTAATGATAAATACTTCACGATTCTCTACCACTTTATCTAACAGTTGAAATAATCCATTTCTAGCTTCCGTTGGGGATGTAATTTCGTAACTAAACATTATTTTTTCTTAAACAAATTTAGTATTTGTACATATTTGCGTACATTATATCAAAATTTTACTCTTATGGACTAAACGTCAATTTAGACTCCATATTAAGGTAAAATATACCAGTTGTATTTGCGAAAAAGTAAAAATTACAGTGATTGAACGTTATACCTTGCCCGAAATGGGCGGAATCTGGACTGACGAATATCGTTTAAAAACATGGTTACAGGTAGAAATTGCCGTTTGTGAGGCTCAAGCGGAAGTTGGTAATATTCCCAAGGAAGCCGTCGAAGAAATTAAAAAAAAGGCTAATTTTGATGTAGAAAGAGTTTTAGAAATTGAAGCTGAAGTTCGTCACGATGTAATTGCTTTTTTAACTAATGTCAATGAATATGTAGGAGATGCAGGAAGATATATTCATCTGGGTATGACTAGCTCTGATATGCTTGATACTGCTTTAGCATTACAGATGGTGGCTAGTTTAAATTTAATTCTTGAATCCGTAGAAGAAACTATCCAAGCTATTCGTTATCAGGCTCAACAACACCGTTATACTTTTATGGTGGGGCGATCGCACGGTATTCATGCCGAACCCATTACCTTCGGTTTTAAACTAGCAGGTTGGTTAGCAGAAATGCGTCGTAATCGTGATCGTTTAGTAAAATTACGTCAAGATATTTCTGTCGGTAAAATTTCTGGTGCGGTGGGAACTTATGCTAACATTGATCCTCGTATTGAAGCTATTGCTTGTAACCTGTTAGGGCTAGAACCTGATACAGCTTCCACTCAAGTTATTTCAAGAGATCGTCATGCAGAATTTGTCCAACAAATCGCCCTTGTAGCGGCTTCCTTAGAAAGATTTTCCGTAGAAATTCGTAACCTTCAAAGAACCGATGTATTAGAAGTAGAAGAGTATTTTTCTAAAGGACAAAAAGGCTCATCAGCGATGCCTCATAAACGTAATCCCATTCGTAGTGAGCGAATAACAGGCATGGCAAGAATTATCAGAGGAAATGCCGTTGCAGCTTTAGAAAATGTAGCTTTATGGCATGAAAGAGATATTTCTCATAGTTCTGTGGAAAGAGTAATTTTGCCAGATACTTGCATTTTAATCCATTTTATGTTGAGAGAAACCACTAATTTGATTCAAAATCTATTGGTATATCCTGATAATATGGCGAGAAATATGAACGTTTATGGCGGTGTAATTTTCAGTCAAAAAGTTTTATTAGCCTTAGTATCAAAGGGTATGAGTCGAGAAGATGCTTATAAACTTGTGCAAGGTTGTGCCCATCAAGCATGGAATACTCAAGATGGTAATTTCCGTAATTTAATTGAAAATAACAGCGAAGTTCAACAATTATTATCAGATGACGAGGTAAATACTTGTTTTGATCCTAAACAACACTTAAAGAATCTTGATACAATTTATCAAAGACTAGGAATTTAATTAGGAATTAGGAATTAGGAATTAGGAATTAGGAATTAGGAATTAGGAATTAGGAATTAGGAATTAGGAGACTAGAAGACAAAACTAATTACTCATTGCTCATTACTCATTACTCATTGCTGTTACTCATTACTCATTACCCTTTACCTATTACATCCAGAGGAAAATTATATGCGCGCTGTTTTAATGGCTGGTGGTTCGGGTACGAGATTACGTCCTTTAACCTGCGATTTACCTAAACCTATGGTACCAGTCTTAAACAGACCCATCGCCGAACATATTGTTAATTTATTGAAACACAATGGTATCAAAGAAATAATTGCGACTCTTCACTATTTACCTGATGTTTTTCGGGATTATTTTCAAGAAGGGAAGGATTTTGATGTCATCATGAAATATTCCATAGAGGAAGATCAACCCCTTGGTACTGCTGGATGTGTCAAAAAAGTTGAGCAAATGTTAGATCGCACTTTTGTCGTAATTAGTGGTGATAGTATTACTGATTTTAATTTACAAGCAGCCATCGCTTTTCATCGAGAAAAAGGTGCTAAAGCGACTTTAATTTTAACTAAAGTACCTAATCCTATTGAATTTGGCGTAGTTATTACTGATTCTGAGGGTAGAATACAAAGATTTTTAGAAAAACCTTCCACCAGCGAAATTTTTTCCGATACCGTTAATACTGGTATTTATATTCTTGAGCCTGAAGTATTAGAATATTTACCTCCAGAAGTTGAAGCGGATTTTTCTCAAGATTTATTTCCTTTGCTTCTTGATAGAGGAGAACCTTTGTATGGCTATATTGCAGATGGTTATTGGTGTGATGTGGGGCATTTAGAAGCCTATCGAGATGCCCATTATGACGGTTTATCTGGGGCTGTTAAGCTAAATTTTCCCTCTGTGGAACGAAAACAGGGTATTTGGATTGGAGAAAATACTTATATTGATTCTACCGCAGTGCTAGAAAGTCCTTGTTTAATTGGTAATAATTGTCGTATCGGTGCTAGGGCAAAAATTCGTAGTGGTACAATTATCGGGGATAATGTCACTATTGGTGATGATGCAGAATTAAATCGCCCTATTATTTGGAATGGTGTGATTGTGGGAGAAGAAGCCTCTCTTTCTGCTTGTGTTATTGCTAGAGGCACAAGAATTGATCGGCGATCGCATATATTAGAAGGGGCGGTAATTGGTCAATTGTGTAATATTGGGGAAGAAGCTCAAATCAATACAGGAGTAAGAGTTTGGCCTAGTAAAAGAATCGAATCGGGTGCAATTTTAAACATTAACTTAATTTGGGGTAACATTGCTCATCGTAATCTTTTTGGACAAAGAGGGGTTACAGGATTAGCAAATATAGATATTACCCCTGAATTTGCCGTTAAACTAGGTGCAGCTTATGGTTCAATTTTAAAATCAGGTTCTTGTGTGGTAGTTTCAAGAGATCAACGTAGTGTGTCTCGCATGGTAAGTCGCTCTTTGATAGCAGGTTTAATGTCTGTGGGTATTGATATTCAAAACTTAGAATCAACGGCTATTCCCATTTCTCGCACCATGACACCCAAATTAAAAGTAGCTGGGGGAGTTCATGTAAGATTACATCCTGATCGCCACGACTATATCATGATTGAGTTTTTTGATACTAATGGCATCAATATATCTAAAGCCAAAGAGAAAAAAATAGAAGGTGCTTATTTTAAAGAAGACTTAAGAAGAGTACAAGCTATGGATATTGGCGATATGTCTTATCCTTCTCAAGTAGTAGATACTTATTGCAAAACCTTTGAAACTCAGTTAAATGTTGAGGCAATTCGTAACAGTAATACTAAAATTGTAATTGACTATGTTTATTCTGTATCAGGAGCAATTTTACCGCAATTATTAGCAGGGTTTGGCTGTGATGCGGTGGTTTTAAATGCTAGTTTACGGCAAAGAGCGATTTCCACCGCCGAAAGAGAAAATCTTTTGTTTCAATTAGGTCATGTAGTGGAAGCGTTAAAAGCTAATTTCGGTGTCCAAGTATCTGCTAATGGTGAATTATTAATGTTAGTAGATGAGTCGGGAATTCAAATTAGAGGAGAAGAATTAACTGCGTTGATGGTAAATACCATTTTGACGGCTTATCCGAGAGGAACGGTTGTCGTGCCTATTAATACATCCTCTGCCGTTGAACAAATTGCTCGTCGTCATGATGGTAAAGTTATTCGCACTAAAGCCAATCCTACTGCTATTATGGAAGCTACTCAAAGTAATTATAATGTAGTCTTAGGTGGTAGTGGAGATATGGGCTTTATTTTTCCTCAACTTCATCCCGGTTTCGATGCGATGTTTACCATTGCTAAATTAATTGAAATGCTTACCATACAAGAGCGATCGCTAACTCAAGTCAGAAGCGAATTACCCCTTGTTTGTCATAAATATCATTCTTTGCGTTGCCCGGGTAAAATAAAAGGCTCATTAATGAGGTATTTAGTAGAGACAGAATCTCCTGAAAAATTAGAATTAATTGACGGTGTGAAAATAGTCGAAAATCATACAGATAATTGGGTATTAATTTTACCCGATGCAGGAGAGCCATTAATTCATATTTACGCCAATAGTGATAATAGAGAATGGGCAGAGTCACATTTACAAATTTATCGTAATAAAGTTCAAGAATTTATTATCAAACAACAAATCGTTTAACAAAGGAGTGGGCAATTGCCCACAAAATAAAATTATAATTTAACTCTTATCTGATTTAGTGACAAACTGATAAACAAAGTAAATAATTACCGCTAAAATTCCAAAAGTAAAAATTAATTGTACTAAAGAAAAAACAGTTTTTAATAAAGAAAAAGCGATCATGATGACAAATAAACCCACAATAGCTTTACCGATAGTAGGTAACTTTGAAAACCAATTTTGAATAACCTTCACAAAACTTCCTGATGTTTCCGTGTTGATAGGTATAGAATTATTGATTTCTTTTTCAAGTTCTTCTAGTTTATCTTTCCAGTTAGACTTTTGATTTGAATTCATGGTTATGATATTTTTTTAAATAAGTTTTAAATTATTAATTGTTAATTATGATTTATTAACTATTTTCTACCCAAGGAGAAAAATCCATATTTTCTGATGGTGATGATTCCATAGTAACATCGGTTTCATTGCTCTGGGAGAGATGAGGATTTTCTGGGGTAACAGTTAATTTTATGTTTTCCTTCATGGGTTGATTTGGTTGTAATAACCCCTTAATTTGACTGAGAATATCCCCTAATTTACCTTCATCTAATAGGCTATTAATCAAAGATAAACCGCTAGTAGAAAGCAAAATTTTATTGATGTCATTACCATTATTTGTACCATTACCATTAGGAAAGGCATAAATTCTGGCATCACCTAAAACCCCGGGTTGCGGAGCTAAAGATTTGAGCATTTCGGGCAATTGAGGAGCAATAACAGGGAAAATGATTTTTATAATCTCAGCAGTGCGATTTGCGTCACTGAGAGTATTTTCTGCTTCAATGGCGGCTAATTTACCTTGGGCTTCAGCTAATAATCGATACTTCTCTGCATCAGCTAAAGTGCGGATGGATTCAGCTTCTAATTCTGCTGCTTGACGGGCAATTTCTGCTTGACGACGACGACGGAAAACATCAATTTCTACTACGTTTTGATCAGTAATACGTTTTTCTGCCGCTTCTCTTTCAGCGATAATCAAAGACAATTGTTTCTCTCTTTCTGCATTTTCTACCTGACGAGCAGTTTTGACTCCTTCTTCGGCTTTGGCTTTTAATGCTTCGGCGGTGAATCTTTCTTTTTCCTTATTGGTGATAGCGATGGAGGCTTCTTGTTGTGCTATTTGTGATTCTTGATCCGCTTCGGCGATGGCAATTTGTGCTAGTAATCGAGTAGATTCCACTATACGTTGACGATCAATTTCCGCTACTTCTCCTTCTTGTGTCTGGACAATTTGAGCAACTCTAAACTGTTTATTACGCTCCTCTAAAGAAATATTAGCTTCAATTTGGCTTTGTTGTACTGCTAATTGTTGCTTAATTCTTTCTTCTTCAATGGCTTGTTGTTGCAGGATTTTATTCCGTTCAATTTTAGCTTGTTCTTGATCTCTTGCTTCTTGAACTTCTCTTTCTCGTTGAACTTTGAGAAACTCAATTTCTTTCATTTGTGTTAACTTAGCTTCTTCTTTATCTTTATTAATAGTTAAAGACTGTTTTTCTGCCGCTAATTCTTGTTGTTGAATAGCCACTTGAGTATTGAGTTCAATTTCTCTTTTTTCTCGTTGATTATCTAATTCAACAGCTAATTTTTGTTTAATAGATTCTTGGATTGTTTCTGTGCGTAAACGAACACCTTGAGCATCAAAATAATTATTTTCGTCATAGGTATCGCTTTCTTCAATTTCAGAAATAGCGATGTTGTTTAAGGTTAAACCAACTTTTCTTAAATCTTGTTGAATTAAATTTAAAACTTCATCAGCAAAACCTAATTTATCGGAGTCAATTTCAGCAATACTTTTCTTTTTCGCCGCTGCTCGAATAGCATCATCAGCTCTTTTTTCTAGGGCATCTTTTATATCTTCTGCGGAAATTTTACCAATTTTTGATAATCTTTGAGCTGCGGTTAAAACTGCGTCTTTATCGGCACTAATACATACATAAAAAGTCACCCTCATATTAGCTCTTAAATAGTCTTTAGTACGAACGGCTAAATTCCCTTGTCTAACTACATCTATGGAGATTTCTCGTAAGGGTACACGGGTTAATTCATGGATACCGGGGATTACGATACAACCGCCGTTAAGAATGACCTTTTTTTCTTTAGTGAATAAGCCTCCATTACGCACAAATGCTTCGTTATTAGGAGTAACAACATAAACCCTTGTATAACCCCAAACTGCCACCACTAATAATAAAACTAAGCCACCAATTAAGCCACCAAAAAAACTAAGATTACCTATATTTAATTGAGCTACTGTTGAGCTATTTATTAAAGGTATTTGAGCAATATTTGTATTTAAACTACTATTAGTTTTAGGAAAATTATGATCATAATTAATAATATTATCAGTTTTAATATTTTCTAAATTACTAATAGGTAAAGATTGAATAAACAATAACCAAAATTTCATGATTTTACTCCTAATTTTTAATTTATTTAATATTTAATAATAAGATTTCTTTCTAATATCTCCCCCAAACTTGGGGGTAAGGGGGCGAAAATCTGGGGACTTGATCTTGATTGCCCCTAATTCCCTAATTCTGGGGACTTCTTTTCTAAATTTCTAATTTCTCATTCCTCATTCCTAATTACCTTTTACTAATGGAATTAAGCCATTTATCTTGATCTGAGGTATCTTTAGCGATGGCAATAAAGCAGTGTTTTTGACGATCAATAATTAAGATTTCTTGCCCCCTATGGGGTACAACTTTTGCCCATTCAGGTAAACATACTTCAATAGTTACTAGATTACCAGCACTATCAACCACATCCGCTTGAGCGATTCTACCTTCGATTAAATAGGGAATTTGTTTAGAAATTACAGCACCATTACAGCCAATTAGGCGATCGCCTTCTGTTTCTTCTCCAAAGTTAGCAAAAATTTTACCAATGGGATGAGAAAATAATTTGCCGATAAAAACACTAAAAATAAAAGAAGCTAAGAAAATGACAACCCCAAGAAAACCTTGAGGAATAGTATTAAGAAAACCACCGATAGTAACATTTAAAAACCAACCAGAAACCCCCCAAGTAGAAAAATTAATAGCTAAGAGAATTAAAAGAGGACATTTACCCAGACCAAACCAAGATAAGATAGATAAAAAATTAAGATCAGAGTCATGATAATTAGCTAAATCAGAGGTAATGTTATTTTCTACATTGGCTTCTAAATCAACATCAGTGTCAACATCAGCATCAAAATCGACATCACTATCTAAATCTTGATCTTCTCCGCCTCCTGAAAGAATAACTAACATAAAAAGGAAAATACCAATACCCAGAAAAATCCAATAAGTTAAATTTGCGGTATCAAAAAGCATTGTTTTGATTAAAAACTTATTAAAAAGTTAAATAGCTCTTATTTACTAGCTTACTCTGGGATTAAGAAAATATTGATAATGTAAAGAAAATCTTTATATATTCACCATCAATAACTATTTTCCGTTATATTGATATATTCAAAAATATAAATATCTTGATATAGTGAGTTAAGAACAAAAAACATTAACTTAATCTAATCTGTTGTTAAGGGAAACCATCAAGTAAAATAGTCGTCTTAATTAAACATCACTAGCAAAATTAATATCCTTAAATCGTTATGTTGAAAAAAAAATCCTTATTAAATAAAGTCAAAAATGTTAGTTTAGTAAGTGCTACGATACTAAGTTGTTGGTTAACCCAAACTACGAAATTATTAGCTTTACCCCTAGAAACCATTGTTCAAAAACTAAAACCTATTCCCGTATTTACCATTGCTGACGGACAAGGTGCGCCTTTAATTGCCTCTAATGATAAAGATGGAAAAGTGGCGGGAGTTTTTATTAGTAAACAAGACGCTAATAGTTTTGTAGAAAGATTAAAAAAAGAAAATCCTGAGTTAGGGAAACAAGTTCAAGTAGTGCCTGTATCATTGGGGGAGATTTTTGAATTATCAGAAAAAAATGCTAAACAAAAAGATGCCATTGTTTTTGCTTATGTACCGTCAGGAAATCAAGTGGAACAAGCGAAAAAACTAAATACTGAATATAAAGTAGGAGTACCTTTATTTGTAGCTAGAGCGGGAAAAGATCAAGGTTATTTAACTATAAAACAAAATGATCAAGAAGTGATACCCTTCTTTTTTGATGAGCAACAAGTAACTCAATTAGTGGATAGTTTTAAAAAAGCTCAACCTGATTTAGCTTCCTCCATTAAAATTGAAGTAGTCATTTTAGAAGGAGTATTAGACGCATTAAAACAAGGTGAAGATGAAATGCTGTCAAAAATTATTTTATGGCCTTCTAAAGAATCTCTTGATTTTCTTCGTGCCAATGCACCTAAAAAAGAATAAATAATTGATGATGGATAATTGATCATAAATAATGACTTTTTTATTAATTAAAAATAGTTTTAAAAATTAATTATCCATTATTAAATATTTTCTATCTTGATTAGATAATACTTTTAGATTTTTTAGAGATTAAAAACTATAATATTGACTAACGAAGATTTTAAAATATTCTTATTAATTAATAACACTTTATCTTGATTCACCTCAGATAATGAGTTAAGTTGCTAATTGCTATAGATGATATGATAGAAAGTTAATTTATATATTGAAAGAAATTATAAGAATTAACTATGTTTAAAAAGCTATTCGGAGATCCTAACGCTCGTAAACTTAAAAAACTACAACCTTTAATTACTGAAATAAATTTATTTGAAGAAGACTTTAAAAAACTTAGTGATGAAGAAATGAGGGCAAAAACTGCATCTTTTAAACAGATGTTAGCTAAAGCCAAAAATAGAGAAGAAAGAGACATACTTTTAGATGAAATTCTCGTAGAAGCCTTTGCTTTAGTGAGAGAAGCAGGGATTAGAGTTTTAGGTATGCGTCATTATGACGTACAAATGTTAGGAGGTATTGTCTTACATACAGGGCAAATTGCGGAAATGAAAACAGGGGAAGGAAAAACCCTTGTAGCAACTCTACCAGCCTATCTTAACGGTTTAACGGGAAAAGGTGTTCATGTAGTAACGGTTAACGATTATCTTGCTCGACGTGATGCGGAATGGATGGGGCAAATTCATCGTTTTTTAGGTTTAAGTGTTGGTTTAATCCAAAGTGGTATGACTTCTGTTGAAAGACAAAAAAATTATAATGCAGATATTACTTACGCTACTAATAGTGAATTAGGTTTTGACTATTTACGAGATAACATGGCAACGGATATTTCTGAAGTTGTCCAAAGAGTGCCTAATTACTGTATTATTGATGAAGTTGACTCTATTTTAGTAGATGAAGCTCGTACTCCTTTAATTATATCAGGACAAGTAGAACGCCCCATGGAAAAATATATGGAGGCGGCAAGAATTGCTCAATTATTAACCAAACAATTAAAAGAGGATGATGGCAGCGACTATGAAGTTGACGAGAAAGCTAGAAGTGTTCTGTTAACCGATGAAGGTTTTGCTAAAGCCGAAGAATTGTTAGGAGTGAAAGATTTATATGATCAAGAAAACCCTTGGGCGCATTATATATTTAACGCCATTAAAGCTAAAGAATTATTTACCGCCGATGTCAACTATATTGTCCGCAATAATGAAGTGGTTATCGTTGACGAATTTACAGGAAGAGTTTTAGCAGGTAGAAGATGGAGTGACGGTTTACACCAAGCCATTGAAGCAAAGGAAAATGTTGAAATTCAAAAAGAAACTCAAACTTTAGCTAGTATTACCTATCAAAATTTCTTTTTACTCTATCCTAAATTATCGGGCATGACGGGTACGGCGAAAACCGAAGAAACAGAATTTGAGAAAGTTTATAAGTTAGAAGTCAGCATTATTCCTACCAATCGCCCTTCGGATAGAGCGGATTTACCCGATGTTGTTTATAAAAATGAAATAGCGAAATGGAAAGCCGTAGCCGAAGAATGTCATGAAATGCACGAAACGGGAAGACCTGTATTAATTGGTACTACTAGCGTTGAAAAATCCGAATTATTAGCGAAATTATTAGTTGAAAGAAAAATTCCTCACCAGATTCTTAATGCGCGCCCAGAAAACGTTGAAAGAGAGTCAGAAATTGTCGCCCAAGCAGGAAGAAAAGGTGCAATAACTATCGCTACAAACATGGCAGGGCGGGGTACTGATATTATACTTGGTGGTAATTCAGACTACATGGCTAGGCTGAAAATTCGTGAATATCTTATGCCTCAAATTGTAACTCCTGAAGATGATCAATTTATGGTTAGTGTTGCTGCTATTGATATGAATAAACGCCCTAAAGCTCAGGGTTTTAGTGGTAACGGTGATGGAAAAAAAGTAAAAAACTGGAAACCTTCTTCTGATATTTTTCCTTGTCAATTATCTCCTGAAACGGAAACTAAATTAAAAGAAGCCGTCAAATTTGCCGTTGAAACCTATGGGCAACAAAGTTTATCCGAATTAGACGCTGAAGAAAAAATTGCCATCGCCGCCGAAAAAGCACCTACGGAGGAAGCTGTTATCTTGAAATTAAGAGAAGTATATAGATCGATTCGTCAAGAATACGATGCTCTTACAGATACAGAACATGAATTAGTAGTAGAAAAAGGTGGTTTACACGTTATTGGTACAGAAAGACACGAATCAAGACGTATAGACAATCAATTAAGAGGTAGAGCAGGGCGACAAGGTGATCCCGGTTCAACAAGGTTCTTTTTGAGCTTAGAAGACAATTTATTGCGTATTTTCGGCGGTGATAGAGTAGCTGGTTTAATGAATGCTTTTCGAGTAGAAGAAGATATGCCCATCGAATCTGGGATGTTAACCCGTAGCTTAGAAGGGGCACAGAAAAAAGTAGAAACCTTCTATTATGATGCTCGTAAAAGCGTTTTTGAGTATGACGAAGTTATGAATAACCAACGTCGTGCGATATATGCTGAACGTCGTCGAGTTTTAGAAGGAAGAGAATTAAAAGAACAAGTACTACAATATGCTACTAAAACCACCGATGAAATTATTGACGCTTATGTTAATCCAGAATTACCCCCTGATGAATGGAATTTAGAAGGTTTAGTTAATAAAGCCAAAGAATTTATTTATCTTCTCGAAGATGTTAGCGTTGCTGATTTAGAAGATATGACAGTAACGGAAATGAAAACTTTTCTCCAAGAAGAAGTACATAAAGCATACGACTTAAAAGAGTATCAAATTGAGCAATTACAAGCAGGTTTAATGCGTCAAGCAGAAAGATTTTTTATCCTCCAACAAATTGATACTTTGTGGCGTGAACACTTACAAGCAATGGACGGCTTACGAGAATCCGTTGGTTTAAGGGGTTATGGACAAAAAGATCCTTTAATCGAGTATAAACAAGAAGGTTACGAAATGTTCTTAGAGATGATGATTGACATTCGCCGCAATGTGGTTTATTCTCTATTTCAATTCCAACCTCAATCACAATCACAACCTCAATCAGTTTAACTCAGATCTTGCACTCCATAGGCAATGACAATCTCCCACTTAATCCCCCCTTGGGGAAAGGGCAAATCGAAAAAGTCAAAAGTAAGAATAATTGATTTAAACTTTCTTAAAATTCATTTTCTAAACTTTGTCTATTAAGTATTTTTGTTCTTATACAAGATCTCGGTTTAACTATAGGAGACTAAGGGTTTTTGATTAAATCTAAATCCGCATCTCCCTTTCTCATTCCCAATTTCTAACTCCTAATTCCTAATTCCTAATTATTCTGATGCTGAGTCGTCAAAAAGAAACCGTTAAAATCCTAGCTTTATCAGAATTAACCTCTGAAGAAAAGCGTTTTCAAGAAGAAAGATTAAGAGATGTTTATTTACTTTTAGAAAACTTAGCCTTAAATGAAGAAGCGACAATTAAACTAATAATTGAATGTCTTTATGATATTGGGATTATTAATCTAATTAACAAAAAAATTCCTAATCGCTCTATGAATAAATTAGCTAAATTTTTATCAGGTACTCCTAAACCTTTAGTTAAAATTATCGCATGGCAATGGGTGAAAAAAAACCTACCGATTAAAGTAACTAATTGGCTTAATAATAAAGTTAAATTTAAGTAATTTAGGCAGGTTTTCAGTTTTCAGGTAGCAGGTAGCAGGTTTTAGGTTTTAAATAATGAGTTTATAGACTATTCAACATTCTTCCCCGTTTCCTTTCTAATTCCCTATCTCCTATCTCCTATTTTTTACAATTTTTTAGGATTTAAAGCGTCTTTTAATCCATCACCGATATAGTTAATACTTAAAACTGTTAAAAATATCCCTAAACCCGGAAATATTGCCATATAAGGGGCAGCAGTGAGATAATTTTGAGCATCATATAACATCCTTCCCCATGTAGGAATATCAGGCGGAAATCCTAACCCCAAAAAACTCAGGGTTGACTCCACAATAATGGCGTTACCCACCGATAATGTCGCTGCTACGATGATGACACCCAATACGTTAGGTAAAATATGTTTTAACATAATACGCCCTGAATTTGCCCCTAATGTAATGGCTGCGCTAACAAATTCTCTTTCTTTGAGTTGTAAAAATGAACTTCTCACTAATCTGGCTACAGACATCCAATTGAGTAAACCAATCACTAACACAATTAAGACGAAAATACCTAATTCACCTCCGAAGATGGATTTAACAGTATCTCTAAACAAGTAAACCACTAATAGTAATACTGGTAATTGAGGTAAAGATAAAAATATATCTGTAAATCTCATCAAAATATTATCAATGATACCGCCATAATAACCAGCTATAGCCCCAATTATTGTACCGATGGAAATAGCTACTACCATAGCGGCAATGCCTACGGTTAAAGAAATTTTACCGCCGAATAATACCCTTGCTAATTGATCTTGTCCTAGATCGTTTGTACCAAAAGGATGTTGCCAATTTGGGGATAAAGTGGCTTGAGTAAAATCAATTTTATCCATAGGCATTTGATAAACTATCGGCAAAAAAAGAATCAATGCGATAATTAGGCTTAAAATAAATATCCCTACCATCGCCATTTTATCTTGACTAAATTTACGCCAAAACATCATTTTTCATTTCCCACTAATCGCCCATCTTCTAATTCAATAATACGTTCAGCTACATCTAAAATGCGATCATCATGGGTAACTATTAAAATAGTACAACCTTGTTCTTTTGCTAATTTTTGCATAATTTCTACTACATCACGCCCTGATTTACTGTCTAATGCGGCGGTAGGCTCATCGGCTAAAACTAGCTTGGGGTGGGAAACTAAGGCACGAGCGATGGCAACTCGTTGTTTTTGTCCTCC
Source organism: Geminocystis sp. (assembly GCF_041753295.1). Classification (NCBI taxonomy): domain Bacteria; kingdom Bacillati; phylum Cyanobacteriota; class Cyanophyceae; order Chroococcales; family Geminocystaceae; genus Geminocystis; species Geminocystis sp. The sequence continues at coordinate 13,643 of NZ_JBGSUU010000029.1, read as the reverse complement.
TGATAAATTATCGGGGTAATAATCAATTCTATCCCTTAATCCCACTGCTGTTAACATTTCAATAGATTTTTGTTTCGCTTCTTTACTATTAAATTCTGGGTGTAATTCCATCGACATTTGTACATTTTGCCTAGCAGTTAAAGATTTTAACAAATTATGAGCTTGAAAAATATAACCGATATTTCTTCTTGTTTGAATCAATAAATTATTATCAGCTTTAACTAACTCTTTCCCAAAGACTTTTAAGCTACCATGAGTTGCACTTCTTAACGCTCCCATTAATGTTAATAAAGTAGTTTTTCCTGAACCAGAAGGCCCTTTCATAATTAAAACTTCTCCTTTTTTTAACACTAAATTAATATCAAAAAGAATTTGTTTCTCAATGTTGTTATTACTATAATAAAAATCTAAATTTTCAATGTCCACTACTTTATCAGTGTCGAAAGATATATCTTTTGTTGGTTTTTCCGTTAAAGCAATCATGATTTTTAATAAGTAAATTTTCTAAGTAAGTAAGTAAGAAAAATAAATTATTCCATAAATTTTTGAAGATAATTAAGCCATTTTATTGCTAAGTTAATATCAGTAAAAGGAATATTTATTATTTCATTATCAGAGCATAAAAATTGTAAATTTGCATCACCTTTCACGGGTAAATTATCATAATCTACTAATTTATTTTTGATAGTAACATTAATTTTCTCAACCGTTGATAAAGAAAAAATATTTTCATTAATAATACCTTTAGGAGTTGGTTTTCCCCAAGTTATTAAATCCTCTTTTTTTCCTAAAACTGCATAAATATCATACTTTGCATTGTCAAATTGTTCAGCCCAAACTTTATAAACCTCTACTTTTTGATATTCTCTTTTGCCACTAATGACTAACCAGAAAAAAACTACTAACAAAGGTAACCATAATAAACCACGTTCCATGTTAAAATTGTCAACTAAAATAAAATGAGACTACCATAGAATAGAATTAGTCTATCAAAAATAGAGATCTACTAACTAAAAATATTTATATGACTTCTTATACAACTTCCTCCGCTAGAGCAGAAATGAATGAATTGAGAAGGCTCAAAACCTTACTTCCTCCAGAGCTACAAAGTTGGGTTATGATTGAAGCATCCACAGAAGTTAACCCCCCTTTAATCCGCACAGAAGAATTAGGTAAAGATGAGGTAGAAATTCAAGTTGACTTAGTTAAGTGGGAAAATTTAGCTATTGATCAACGTAATTTAATATTTTGGCATGAAGTGGCTAGAATTCAAAATGATTCAATTCCTCGGGAAGGTTGGGAAATGGCGGCTTTAGCCATCGGTTTAGGAGGTGCGGTAGGAGAATTATGGGTACAAGATGGATTACTGTTATTATTGGCTTTAGGTTTATGTGGTATTTCTGGTTATCGTTTATGGCAAAAAAATAATGGGGAGAAAAATCTCAAAGAAGCCATTGAAGCTGACGAAAAAGCCATTTTAATCGCTACTCGTTTCGGTTATTCCATGAAAAATGCTTATCAAAGTTTAGGTAGTGCTTTTAAAACATTAATCGAACAAACTCCTAATCGTAGTCAACGGAAAAAATACGAAGAGCGTTTACAAGCCTTGCGTCGTAGTGCGACTAAAGCTAAACAAAGACAAGATCAACCGTTGGAAAATCAACCCTTAAAGACTCCTCCTGTACCAAAGCGTACCAGTGCTAGAATGAAAAATATTTAGTTAATTTTAAATATTGTTCTAAGATACAAATAAAAAGTTAATTATGAGGAGAAATCGTCAAATATGGATGTTAAAATGTTAATAGTTATCTTTACTGGTTTATTTATTGTATCGGCTCTTTTTTTCGGTACTAAAAACGGTTTTTATGATTCTGATAAATACGATGGTAATGGTTCGGCTCACTAAATTTTACGTTTTATGATTAAGCGGCAAGAAATATTTTCCCCCCCGCAAATACCTCTTTCTTGTTATCCTTTCGGTGTCGGAAACTTCACTGAAGGGGTAGCAATTTTAGTCAATATTGGCAAATATCGCATTTTACTTGATTGTGGTTTAGCTGATATTGATTCTTTGTGTCACGATATAGATTGGGTTTTTTGTAGTCATGCCCATGAAGATCATGCTCGTGGTTTATTGAAACTACATCAACGTTTCCCTGATTTACCTATCTATGCTAGTGAAGTGACGGCAAAGCTACTTCCTCTTAATTGGTTAAACCAAAAACAAGACACTTCTTTTTCTTTTATACAAACTTTACCTTTATCATCCCAAAATACTGTTAATAATTCCTCTGACAAAAATACAACCCCTTCTATTCATTTAGCCTCAGATTTAACGGTAGAGTTGTTTTGCGCAGGACATTTACCCGGTGCGGTTGCTTTTTTGTTTCGATATTATTACAATAACCGTGTTTATAAAATTTTTTATACGGGAGATTTTTGTTTATCTAACCTGCAATTAGTGGAAGGATTATCTTTAGATAGTTTACGGGGTTTAAATCCTGATGTGTTAATTATTGAAGGCAGTTATGGCACTGCGAGACATCCTCATCGCCGTCAACAAGAAAAACATTTGATGGGAAGAATTAAATCTGCTTTGGATGATAATGTTAGTGTTATTTTACCCGTGCCTACTTTTGGTTTAGGGCAGGAATTATTAAAAGTTTTGCGATCGCATCATCAATTTACGGGGAAAAATCTGGATATTTGGGTAGATGGAAACTTACCGAAAGCCTGTGATTTATATTTACAATTAATGGCATATTTTCCAGCGAATGTACAGAATTTTGCCAAACATCAACCGCTATTTTGGGATGATAAAATAAAACCCCGAATGCTTAGAGTTGATAACCAAATTCCTCGTCATGAGTTAATCAAAACACCCAGCATAGTTCTAACAGATAATTTAAACCATTTACGAGAATATTGCGACAAAAGTCCAGAAAAATGGCTAATTTTAATCTCTGAGCAATCAAAAATCAATTATAATCCCGTATTTAAGGAATTTAAAGAAAATCTCAACTCCAATAAAATTACCCTAGAAGATTATTTATTAGCAGAACATAGTGATGGAAGAAATACGACACAGCTCATACATAATTTACGACCACAACATATTGTATTTGTTCATGGTTCAATTAATTATTTAGGAGATTTAACCAGTTTAGAAGAATTACAAAATCGTTATCAATTACATTCTCCCACCGTAGGCATGACTGTTGATTTACCTATCGGGGTGCAATTTGTACAACCAAAAGTAACTCTCCAAAATAACTATGAAGGGGAATTAAACGAAACGGGAGCTTATATTACTATTACTTTACCAGAACAATTAAACAAAGATCCTCGTTGGCAAAATTTCGCTGATACAGGTTTAGTAGAAGCACGTTGGCAAGGAGAAGAATTAGTGTTAAAAGGATTATCTCAACGGGAATTATTACAACAAAATAGTTTACTACGTCGTCAACTAAATACAGAATCTTGTGGTAATTGTCTTTATTATCAAGATAAACTTTGCACGAATCATGATTCTCCTTTAAATTCTTTAAAAGTACCTAATGACGGTTATTGTCCATTATTTGAGAGTTTTTAAATGTTGATAAGTTGATTGATATTTCTACTTTTTGTCAATCTTAGCAAAATCAGTAATCAAAACTATTCTATTAAAAATCTGAATTTCTTACGGAAGTTAAGGAATAGACAAGGAAAGTAAAAATTGTTTTCTAAATTATTGCTAATAATATGCAATTAGGTTAATCTAGGAATAAGTTTATTGCTATTATTTATCAATAAATTTTCTAAGACAACATCTGAATCAAATTAAAAAATAACATGGCAAAAATTGGTTTATTTTTTGGAACTCAAACAGGTAATACCGAAACCATCGCTAAAGCTATTCAAGCCGTTCTTGGAGGAGATAGTGTAGTAGATTTACTTGATGTGGCAAATGTACAAGTCGATGACTTAAAAGAATATAAATTCCTGATTATTGGCTGTCCTACATGGAATATTGGAGAGCTACAGAGTGATTGGGAAGGTTTATACGAAGATTTAGAGCAAATCGACTTTAGTGGCAAAAAAATCGCTTATTTTGGAACAGGAGATCAAACCGGCTATCCCGATAACTTTCAAGATGCTATGGGGATTTTAGAAGAAAAAATATCTTCTCTTGGGGGAAAAACTATCGGTTATTGGAGTACTGATGATTATGATTTTAACGAATCAAAAGCAGTGCGTAACGGAAAATTTGTTGGTTTAGCTATAGATGAAGATAATCAATCGGATTTAACTTCAAGTCGTATTAAATCTTGGGTGTCACAGATTAAAAATGAGTTTGGTTTATAAAGTTAACATTTTATTTACAAAACTTTACTTAAAATTATTGCTAATTACTAGCAATTAAGATAAATTATTTATAAGTTTATTAATAGTAAATATCAATAAGCTGTGAACAATAAAAGGAAGGTAATATGCAAACTTACGATAACCTGGAAGTAAAATACGATTGGTGGGCAGGAAATGCCAGATTTGCTAATCAAAGTGGTTTATTTATCGCAGCCCATGTCGGACAAGCAGCTCTGACTGCTTTTTGGGCTGGAGCTTTCACCTTATTTGAAATATCCCGTTTTGACATTTCCTTACCCATGGGAGAACAGGGATTAATTCTTTTACCTCACTTAGCTACTTTAGGTTGGGGAGTGGGAGATGGAGGTCAAATTGTTGATACCTATCCTTATTTTGTCATTGGGGCAATTCATCTAATTTCTTCGGCTTTTTTAGGTGCTGGTGCTTTATACCACACTCTGAAAGCTCCAGAGAATTTAAGTAAAGCTCAAGGACAGGCTAAAATGTTTCATTTCACATGGGATGATCCTGCTAAACTAGGCTTAATTCTTGGTCATCATCTGTTATTTTTGGGATCTGGTGCTTTATTATTAGCAGGAAAAGCTATGTATTGGGGAGGGTTATATGATGCTACTACTCAATCTGTGCGTATCATTGAACATCCTACCCTTGATTTTAGCACTATCTACGGTTATCAAACTCACTTTGCGAGTATTAGTAGCTTAGAAGATTTAGTTGGTGGACATATATATGTGGGTATAATGCTCATAGTTGGAGGAGTATGGCATATTCTTGTACCACCTTTAAAATGGGCAAGAAAAGTTCTTATATTTTCTGGGGAGGCAATTTTATCTTATTCTTTAGGAGGAATTGCTTTAGCTGGATTTGTCGCTGCTTATTTCTGTGCTGTCAATACTTTAGCTTATCCAGTAGAATTTTATGGTCCTGCCTTAGAGGTGAAATTGGGAATCACCCCTTATTTTGCAGATACCGTTCAATTACCTTACGGAGAACATACATCTCGTGCTTGGTTAGCTAATGCTCATTTCTTCCTTGCTTTCTTTTTCTTACAAGGACATTTATGGCATTCTTTACGCGCTTTGGGATTTGATTTTCGTCGGGTAGAAAAAGCACTGGATTCTATCCAAGCCTAAAAACCCATGAGAGAAAAAAGGGTTAATATACTGTCATATATTTAATCCTTTCCTCTCTACAGCTTTAAGACTACAAAAGTTGAGGACAAATTTGGGAAAATAGTCCATAACTAAATTATCAATGATTCTCTTGTTCATTTTATGAGGAACTTTCGCAAACTGTCAACAGTGAAAGTGTCCTCTTTTTTTGTGGTGATTGATAAAGTTTATAATCTCAAAATTTCTTTTCCGTCGGCAATAACTACTAAATTAACTTGTAAAGGCCCTGAAGCATTGGTTTCTTTTCCTGCTACTGCTAAAATTTCATCAATGGATTGATTTGTTAATTTTAAATTTTGAACAAAATTAATTAAAGAAATAATCTTACCATCACCGATGATAATTTGACCTAATAGCCCTTCTTGTCTTGCTCTAAATTGCGCTACAGATATTAAAAAATCTAGCTTTTCTTGTAACTCTTTTCCATTCAAATCATTAGAATCCATGGCAATAGATGCAATAGTTTCATTTTTGTCATAAACTTTTTTATTAGGAGAAACATCAGCAAAAATACGCACTTTTTCTTCTCCTTGAACATAATTACCAGCAGAGACAATTCTAATTAAATATTCTCCATTGTCAGATAATTCTGTTTTAATTTGTTGTACTTGTGCTTTTGTTATTTGTACAAATCTTTGATCTGGGAAATTATTTCCATAGCCTAAAATTTGCATAACACCCCGATTAGCTTCGTTTAAAATACCATCAATTAATTCATCTAAATTAGTAGTTTTATCTGTTTTTACGAGGGTTAAATTTAAAATTTGTCCTTTAACTACCGCAATAGGACGTTCTCTTAAATCTTGATAAGTTTGATAATATTGTTCTAAGATTTCTACTTCTTTGCGAAAAAAGCCTAATTCTTTTTCTAAAGATAATAACTCTTGCTCTTTGGTATTTAAAATTTTATCTTTTTCTGAAATACGTTGATCTAATTTAGAAATTTGTTGATCTCTTGATTTAATATCAGACTGTAATTGACTTTGTTTATTTTTTAAATCTACTAAACTTTGCTCTTGTTTTTGTAAAATTCTATCTTGTTTTTGTAAAATATTTTCTTGTTCTTGAATTTGAATTCGCTTATTATTCAAGTCATTATCTCTTTGAACAATGGACTCTTCTAATTTTTTACTTTGATTTTCTAGTTTTTCTTTTTCTGCTAATAACTTAGTTTTTTCTGTAACAATTTTCTTTACTTCTTCATTTATTTTATTTGTTTGAGCGGATAATATTTTAAGTTGGTTTTGAGTCGTTTTTAATTCTTTTCCTGTGATATTTAATAATTTTTTTTCCTGATTTTGTCTATTTTGAGCTATACTTAATTCCTGTTCTACTCTTTTTTTTTCTCTCTCAACTTTTTCCAATTGTGCCGTAATTTCTCTTCTTTTTTTGAGAATTTCATCTAATTCAAAAACCCCTTGACGCAAAGATTCACTAAAACTAAATAAGATAATTAACGTAGAAGCAGAAATTAATATACCAGTACTAATTGTGATCACAATAGCCGTTTGTTTCGGGCGCAATTGAAATAATCTCAATCTCGCTTTACCTACTTTTGTCCCGATGCGATCGCCTAATGCGGCGATTAAACCGCCCAATATTAACATTGCGGCAACTAAAATATAGGCACTTGTCATCAGTTTATAGAGTTATTTACTCCTCAAATAATCAATCTTTAGAACTTTCTTTAGCTTAAGCAAATTGTTGACTAAGAGCAACAGGATTATGAACTGTAATTTTTTTCTTAGTAATAGAAATCAAACAATCTTGTCTTAATTCACCTAACAAACGAGTTACGGTTACTCTGGTTGAACCGATAGCCTCAGCGATGGCTTGATGGGATAGTTTTAAATCAATAGTAATACCATTAGCAGTAGGTACACCAAAATCTCGACAAAGAATAAGCAAAAAACTAACTAAACGGGAAGCCATATCTCGATGTGCTAAAGTTTCAATCATCAATTCTGTTTGTAAAATGCGAGAAGATAAACCCTGTAACATTAAGCGAGATAACTCAGGATTATCTTTAAGAGAACGTTGAAAATGCTCAATAGGAGCGGATAATAATTCTACAGGAGTGAAAGCTACAGCATGATAAAAACGGTCAGATTTTTGTCCCGTAATCAAAGATAAAACCCCAAAAATACTATTTTCTCGTAGTAAAGCAACAGTAATTTCTTCCCCAGCTTCATATACCCGTGACAATTTTACAGCACCTTTAATTAAAAAATATACCCTTTCAGCAGGATCACCGGGGAAAAATATTGTTTTACCTCGCTCAAATCTTTCCACCACAGGAGTATAAATTCCTGCTCCAATTTGACGAAATACAGATGCTAAAGGTTGTTCTTGAGTTGAAATTGATTGCATAAGGGATAGTTACTTAATAATATTTAATGTTTGAGGGTATAAATGACACTTTCTATAAGAGAATAAGTAATTGTAAACTAGATAACTATCTATAACTTAATTAGTTTAGCGAATTATTGTCAGATATTACAGAAAATTAAAGAAAAAATCAAGAATATGTTAGATTTAACCAACAAAAACGCCCTTGTAACGGGTATTGCTAACAATAAATCCATTGCTTGGGGTATCGCTCAACAACTACACAAAGCTGGAGCAAATATTGGAGTTACCTATCTTCCTGATGAAAAAGGTCGATTTGAGAAGAAAGTAGGAGAATTAGTCGAACCTTTAAAACCTAGTCTTTTTCTTCCTTGTAACGTGCAAGATGATGCTCAAATAGATGAAACCTTTGCTCAAATTAAAGAAAAATGGAATCATATTGATATTTTAATACACTGTTTAGCCTTTGCGGGGAAAGATGATTTAACTGGAGATTTTAGTAATACTTCTAGGGATGGTTTTAAAACCGCTCTTGATATTAGTGCTTATTCCCTTACTCGTTTAGTACAAGCAGCTAAACCTCTTTTAAGATCAGGTGGTAGTATTGTTACATTAACCTATCTTGGAGGAGTAAAAGTTATCCCTAATTATAACGTCATGGGAATTGCTAAATCTGCCTTAGAAATGAGTGTACGTTACCTCGCCGCCGAATTAGGTAGTCAAAATGTAAGAGTAAATGCTATATCGGCTGGTCCTATTCGCACTTTAGCATCTTCTGCTGTTGGTGGTATCTTAGATATGATCCACCATGTAGAAGCCGTTGCACCTTTAAAACGTACCGTCACTCAAACAGAAGTAGGTAACGCTGCCGCTTTTCTCTGTAGTGATTTGTCTAGTGGTATTACAGGACAAATTATTTATGTCGATGCTGGTTATGAAATTATGGGCATGACTCAAGGATAATCCAAGTAAAGAAAGGAGAAAGGAGTAAGGAGAAAGGAGAAAGGAGTAAGGAGAAAGGAGTAATGAGTAATGGGTAATGAGTAAGGAGTAAGGAGTAAGGAGTAAGGAGTAAGGAGTAAGGAGTAAGGAGTAAGGAGTAATTAATTCCTAATTCCTAATTCCTAATTCCTAACTTCCTAATTTCTAATTCCTAATTCCTAACTTTTAACTCCTAACTCCCCATTCCAAGTTACAGATGGTTTTTGAGAGAAAAAAGAAGCTAAAATCTCTTGAGAAATTTGACTACTGGTTAAGCCTAAATCGATCATCGATTCATTGGGTGTTGCATGATCTACTAAAATATCAGGAACACCAAAACGTTTTAATTTCACCATAATATCGTTATCTAATAGAGCTTCTGCCACAGCAGAACCAAAACCCCCCATTAATGATCCTTCTTCAAGGGTGACAACTTTACCAATTTTTTCTGCTAAGGGTAAAATTAATTCTTCGTCAAGGGGTTTCACAAAACAAGCATTAATTACAGTGGCCTCAATACCATGTTCTCTTAAAATTTCCGCAGTTTGCATAGCGGTATTAACCATCGTGCCATAACCTAGTAATAAAATATCATCACCGTTGCGCAAAATTTCTCCTTTACCAATTTCGATTTCTTCCCAACCTTCCTCAGCTAAAGGTACACCTAAACCATTCCCACGAGGATAACGCATGGCGATCGCACTATCAGTATAATTAATACCTGTCACCATCATTCGCTGTAATTCCGCTTCATCTTTAGGGGCCATAATTACAAGATTAGGAATACAACGCAGATAAGAAATATCATACATTCCTTGATGAGTAGGACCATCAGCGCCGACAATTCCCGCTCTATCTAAACAGAAAAACACTGGTAGTTTTTGAATGCAAACATCATGAATAATCTGATCGTAGGCTCTTTGTAAGAAAGTTGAGTATATAGTAACTACAGGACGCATTCCTTCACAAGCTAAACCGGCTGCTAAAGTGACGGCGTGTTGTTCTGCGATACCAACATCAATATATTGTTTTGGTAATTTTTGTTGCAACTTATCTAACCCTGTACCTGTTGCCATGGCTGCAGTGATACCAATAATTTTGGGATTATTTTGGGCTAGAGTAGTTAGAGTATGGGCGAAAACTTTAGAATAACTAGGGGGTTTAGGTTTATTAGAAGGAATAGGTTTTCCAGTGGCTAAATTAAATGGACTTTGAGCATGATAACCTACTTGATCTTTTTCAGCGAGACTGTAACCTTTACCTTTTACTGTCACAACATGGACTAAAACAGGGCCTTTTATTTTATGGGCTTTATTAAAAGTATCGATTAATTCTTTGAGATTATGACCATCAATAGGGCCAAAATAAGTAAAACCTAACTCTTCAATTACCGCTCCAACTTTAGGCATAGCAAGACGTTTCATTGCTTCTTTGAGGTTTCTCATTTCAGGAGAAAGATTTGCACCATCACCAAAGAAAGGAAAATGTTTGAATTGTTCTTCTAAATTATCTGTGATAAATTGAATAGGATCAGATAAACGAACCTTATTGAGATAACGAGAAATTGCCCCTACGTTCGGAGAAATAGACATTTCATTATCATTTAACACCACCATCAAATTAGTATCGGGTAAATGTCCTGCGTGGTTAATGGCTTCTAATGCCATGCCTCCGGTTAGCGCCCCATCACCAATAATGGATACTACTTTAAAATCTTCGCCCTTACTATCTCTTGCTAAAGCCATGCCTAGACCAGCAGAAATACTTGTAGAAGCGTGTCCTGCACCAAAATGATCAAATTTGTTCTCTGAGCGTTTTAAGTAACCAGCAATGCCATTTTTCTGCCGTAGTGTGTGAAACTTGTTATATCTTCCTGTTAATAATTTATGGGGATAGGCTTGATGTCCTACATCCCAGAGTACTTTATCATGATCTAAATCCAAAGTTTGATATAAACCAATAGTTAATTCAACTACACCTAAACCAGGTCCTAAATGTCCTCCACTAGCGGCAATAGTTTCTAAGTGTTTTTCTCGTATTTGTTGAGCAATATCTTCTAACTGTCGAAGGGATAAACCATGTAACTGATTTGGGTGGGTAATATCACTTAACTTCATGATTTTAAATTTCCTATACTATATTAATTAACCAATTCTAAATATCTCAGACAAAGAGTTCTTTTCTTTATTTTGTCTTAATTTTTCACAAAGGACAAGGGATAAATATTGTTTGTAATTACTTTTTGAACTTTGATAATGGCTTAACTAGCACATTTTATGCTATATTTACTAATTCTCAACTAAAAAACTCCGCTAAAATTAACAAAAAATTGAAAAAGATTAACCATTATAATATTCCCTATTGCCCATTTCTGATTACTTAAAATGTTACCTAGAGAAGAATTATTAAAAAGAGTCGAAAATAAAGAAGAAATTGCTCGTATAATTGATAAAGCTGAAAAAGCCTTTAAAACATGGGAATTAGTAGTTAGTGACTTTCTTTCTCCTCCTGTTTTAGCGGAAATTAATCAAATTTTTTCCTCCTTAACACAAGTGAAAACTATTCCTTGGGGAGGTTATCCTCAAGCTGAAAGACAACGAGTCGGTATCCATCGAGAAGAAGTTTTTGCCGAGGAGAGTCAAATTCCCCTCGCGGCTTTAGATATTGCTGGAAATTTTTTATTTGATACTGCAACCCATCGAGACTTTTTAGGCTCAATTTTAGGCACTGGCATTGTTAGAGAAAAAATAGGTGATATTATTGTTTTAGGAGAAAGAGGGGCGCAAGTTATTGTGGTAGAAGAAATGGTTAATTTTCTTGAAACTTCTTTAGTTCAAGTGCGTTCTGTACCAGTTAAAACCACAAGAATTGAGTTATCAGACTTAAAAATTCGTCCTCCAAAAGTAAAAGAAATGACAACGGTAGAGGCTTCTTTACGATTAGATGCCGTGGCTTCCTTCGGTTTTGGTTTATCTCGCAGTAAAATGGCTGAAGCCATTAGTAATGGTGATGTAAGAATCAATTGGAAGGACATTACGCAACCTAGTTATAATATCAAAAATGGTGATTTAGTTTCTTTTCGGGGTAAAGGTAGATTAGAAATTGGTGAGATTCAAGTTACCAAAAAAGAGCGTTTTCGTATTAGTTTAACAAGATTTGTTTAAAGAAAAAAGGTTTTTACTTTTATGAATTTAATTACGATATTTTTAACTTCTATCGGTTTAGCTATGGATGCTTTTGCGGTGTCTATTGGCGGTGGTATTAGTATTAAAAAAGTTACTTTAAAAGACTACTTAATTATCGCTACTTTTTTCGGTGGATTTCAGTTTTTAATGCCTTTATTAGGTTGGAGTGGGGGTTTATTTTTTAGGGATTTTATTCTCAGTTTTGATCATTGGATAGCTTTCGGTTTATTATCTCTTATTGGTGGTAAAATGCTTTATGAATCTTTCCAAGATGATGAGGAAGAAGAAGGTACAGATTTTCGTAATTTATCCGTTTTATTAACTTTGGCGATCGCCACCAGTATTGACGCTTTAGCAGTAGGTTTAACTTTTTCTGTCATTAAAACTCCTATTATAGAAGCCTCTATTATTATTGGAGTTATTACATTTTTTATCTGTCTTTTCGGAGTATTTATAGGCAATAAATTTGGGCATCTTTTCGAGAAACAAGCGGAAATAATTGGCGGAATTATCTTAATAGGAATTGGGGTTAAAATTTTAATCGAACATCTTTCATAATTAGGAATTAGAAAGGAAACGGGGAATTAGGAATAAAAAACTTTTCTCCTTTGCTATAACTAATGATTCTTAAAAGTTCACGTTATAATTAGTAAATATTTTATTGCAACTTGGTTTTTTATGATAGTAGCCACGAAATCTCAAATTCAACCAACCTTAGAAGATTTTTTGACACTGAAGGAGACGAAACCAGCCTCAGAATTTATTAACGGAAAAATTTATCAAAAACCTATGCCTCAATGTCAACATAGCTTAATACAAGGTAAACTTTGTGAAACCATTAATAAAGTTGCTGAAGCCAATAAAACTGCTTATGCTTTCCCTGAATTGCGTTGCACTTTTAACGATAGAAGTATTGTACCTGATATAGCAGTTGTCCGTTGGGCAAGAATACCTCTTGATGAAAAAGGTAAAATTACTAATCGTTTTTTAACTTATCCTGATTGGGCTATAGAAATTTTATCACCTGAACAGAATTTTACTCAAGTATTAGCTAAATTATTGCATTGTTCACAACAAGGCACAGAATTAAGTTGGTTAATTAATCCTGATGATGAAGCCATTTTAGCAGTATTTCCTGAACAAAAAATTGAACTTTATCAAGGAAATATTAATTTACCTGTTTTAAATGGAATCGAATTAATTTTAACTCCCGAAAATATTTTTAATTGGTTAAAATTTTAACTCTTAATAAAAAGTATAAATAAAGTGATAAAAAATACTATTAATCTTTAATTAGAGTTTCAAATTATAAGTTTATGTTGATAATTAGTGGGTATCACTTATGTTACACATCATATCTTAAAAGTAATCACAATTCTGAGCCACACAGTCCACTGCATCCATGCAAAACCAATCACTTCAGGGCTTCGGGCGTATCATATAATTAACGGGCGTTGCTGAATTAAAGTATGATTTTTAGATAAGGTGATGCCGAAGGCACGCTACGCGCACGTATCTTTATTACTCTCTTAAATTATCACAGAGGCGTGCTGTGTACCAGAACCGACGAGCGATCGCTCGTAACTTGTGT